>JAYVDU010000049.1:0-2000 GCA_043749245.1 Bacteroidota bacterium
CTTATTCGTTAAATTATAAAAGTTTTTTACTTTTTGTACATCCGTTTTTAATTTAGCCACCGATAATAAATTTGCATTCGTTGTAGATGTACTATCAAATGAAGTAACAAAGGCGTACTCTACTTCTGTCATTTGTCCCGGTAAAAAATCAAATGGCCCACTACCCATTATTAATCGTCTATCCCCAGCGGTATTACCAGCACTTATTTCTGTCCAATTTGATGAACCGCAAGGGCCATTAGTGTATGTAGAGACGCCTGTAAATGGATCGCCAGGATATGCATAATTCGTTGGTAAAAATCCGCCATAAGCATTACCTCCACAGGTAAAGTGCGTTCCGTCTTTCCAAAGACCATACATATAACCATAATATTGAGTACAGTTTTGAGGATCTGTCGTGCCCAAAGGGATACCGGGAAATGAATTATTAAAATAGGTGAATGAAGTCATTCCCATTTCTTCAAAAGGTTCATCCACAATACCATTATTATTATCATCGATTCCGTTAGTTGTATTGATAGGACCTTTTACATGGGAGAAGCCTTGAGCTGGAGGGTAAGATCCGTATCCTCCTGGATCAGTTGGATTCGCATTGTATGCATAACCATAATTGTCAGCAACATTACAACCAATAAAATCATCATTATAATTACCCAAGTCCACATCACTCCATAAACCAACATATACATTAGAATATTGGCTAGCTGAACGATTAATAATCTTATAATCATAAAAAGTGGTGTAGGATAACTCAGGTTTACCATTTACAACATTAGGACAGCCATAAGCATAAGCCATTGCCTGAACTTCAATACCCATAGGCGTGCAAGAGGTAGAGCCATGAGCAGCTAAATTATCATTATAAATAAAATATAATGCTTGGTCACCCTTAATTTTCGGATAATCGCCACCGGTTAAGGGATCGTAAATACCATTATTGTTATTGTCTACAAAGGGTGCTAAGTTTCGGCTATAATTACCTGTTCCTTTTGCCGGCCAGGTTAAAATATCTTCCGTTGGAGTGTATGAACCATTTTGTACATTACCAGCATTGAAATTAGAGATGTAATTATTAATATCAGTGTAGCTAACTTTCCAAATTTTGTCATAATTTGTAGCAACTGTTGTATTTGTTAAGGCAGTTGTAGTATCCAATGGGCCAGGCCAAAAATCAACCCCACTTTGGCGATAGGTTTGAGCGCCTCCATGTAGTTGACTTGTATTATCTAGTCCTCCTATCCAAAGCGCAGTCGCAAAATTAGAACTTATACCTTTTCCTTTAGGTACTTCATATAGTGCATTCCCAGAACCACCCATGTCCCAGTGCATATCGCTTCGGTTAGCAATACCGGCTTTTACATTATTAATATCTAAGCTTTTAAAATTATTGCTATTTACAGCACCTAAGGGAGATAGGTAATTTGTTTTATCAAAAGAATAATACATTTTGGGAGTACCTGAAGTATAAGCAGTGCCGTTTTGAGAGATGATTAAATTGCCCCCTACTTTTTCTAAATAATCACCCATGGTAAACGTTGGAACGGATGAAAAATATTGGTATACTTTTGAATTAGCCGCTAATTCTATTATTCCCGAAGAAACATTGGTACTCGTTGTCATTTTTAAAGCAACACCATTATTCAACCCTTGAGCAATATCATAAACTATAGCAGGTATTTTACTACCATAAATTTCATAGATGCTATTTGCATTTGTAAATGAAGTTCCGTTATAAGTTAGGAGACCGCTTGTAGTTGTGCCAAGCCATTTGGTATTTGAACCATCTATATAAATGCAATTAATATTACCGCAAACTGGTGAAATAGTTTTATTGACATAAGACGTTGTTGTAAATGAGCTATTGATAGTAAATTGAACTAGTCGGTTTAAACCACCTAACCAAATTACATTAGCTGTTTCAGCTTTAATAGAAGTGATTGTATCGCTTGGAACTTTACCATTAGCAACTGTGTAGTTTGTAAAATTCACACCGTCAAAAC
>JAYVDU010000050.1:0-6905 GCA_043749245.1 Bacteroidota bacterium
GGCTTAGGAATTACAGACAGAGAGCTTGATGTGATTCGGTTAATTTCGGAAGGTTTATCTAATAAGTTAATAGCTGATAAATTAGAATTAAGTACACATACTATTAATACACATCGTAAAAATATTATGGCAAAGCTTGATATTCCCAACACGGCTGGTATTGTGATGTTTGCGGTAAAAAATAATTTATTAGTAGCCTAACATGCAATCGGATTTACAAATAGGAGATTATTTTATTCTTGTTTTAGTTGCTGGTATTTTCTGCTTAGGAGCTTATACGCTTATTAGGTTTATGAGAAGTAAAGATTAGGCTTTTTTATCACAGTTTTTTCTCGTAGCATTCATTTAAACCCAAATACTTAACTATCTTTGTTAGCTATTATTTAGCTTATGCAAGAACAAATTTTAATCCTCGATTTCGGTTCCCAATTTACTCAACTCATTGCACGTCGTTTGCGCGAATTAAATGTGTATTGTGAAATTCATCCTTACAACAAAATCCCTGAAATTACGCCTGATATAAAAGGTGTAATCTTATCCGGATCTCCTCATAGTGTTCGTCAAGAAAATCCTTTAAAGCCTGATTTATCAGCTATTAAAGGTAAATTGCCATTATTAGGCGTTTGTTACGGTGCGCAGTTATTGGCTCATTTTTATGAAGGTGAAGTTGGTAAATCAAATTCACGTGAATATGGTCGAGCTAATTTAAAATTTGCAGATACCTCAAATCCTTTATTTAAAAATATCAGCGATAACTCTCAAGTATGGATGAGTCATGCTGATACGATTTTAAGTATCCCAGATCATTATACGGTTTTAGCTTCTACGCATGATGTGAAAGTTGCCGGTTTTTCAGTGAATAACGAACAAACGTGGGGTATACAGTTTCATCCTGAAGTATATCATTCATTAGAAGGCGCGCAACTATTAAAAAATTTCGTGATAGATATTTGTGGTTGTAAAGGCAGTTGGACATCTTCATCATTTATTGATACGACTGTAGCAGAATTAAAACAAAAAATTGGCAACGATAAAGTCATCTTAGGATTATCAGGCGGTGTAGATAGCTCTGTAGCGGCTGTTTTATTGCATAAAGCCATTGGTGTAAACCTTCATTGTATTTTTGTAGATAACGGCTTATTACGTAAAAACGAATTCGAAAACGTATTGGATTCATACAAACACATGGGGCTAAACGTAAAAGGCGTTAATGCCAAACAACGTTTTTATGATGCGTTAAAAAATGTATCTGACCCAGAAACCAAGCGTAAAGCCATTGGCAAAGCTTTTGTAGATGTCTTTGATGATGAATCAAAATTAGTGAAAGATGCTAAGTGGTTAGGACAAGGAACTATTTATCCTGATGTGATAGAGAGCCTTTCTGTTAATGGGCCTTCTGCTACAATCAAGTCTCATCATAACGTTGGTGGTTTGCCTGATTATATGAAACTATCTGTTGTTGAGCCTTTACGCAGTTTATTTAAAGATGAGGTACGTAGAGTTGGAAAAGCGTTAGGTATTGATGATGCTTTAATTGGTCGTCATCCTTTCCCTGGCCCTGGTTTAGCAATTCGTATTTTAGGAGATATTACCGAAGAGAAAGTAGAGTTATTACAAAATGTAGATGCAATATTTATTGATAGCTTAAAATCAGCTGGCTTGTATGATAGTGTATGGCAAGCAGGAGCTATTTTATTACCGATACAAAGTGTAGGTGTTATGGGTGACGAACGTACTTACGAAAAAGTAATTGCATTGCGAGCAGTATCTTCAACAGATGGAATGACGGCTGATTGGTGCCATTTGCCTTATGAATTTTTAGCAAAAGTATCCAATGATATTATTAATAAAGTAAAAGGGGTAAATAGAGTTGTATATGACATAAGCTCTAAACCACCTGCTACTATTGAGTGGGAGTAGTATTGAATGTTGAATTTTAAATGTTGAATGAATTAAATGAACAAAATAAAAATAACATATCATAAACATATACTGTCTTTCATCCTATGTCTTGTGTCTTTTGTCACTTTAGCACAAACAAAATCTACTGATATTAAAACCATTAATGGTAAAAAATATTATATCCATAAAGTAGAAAAAGGTCAGAGTTTATATGCTATTGCAAAGACATACAATATGGATGTCAATTCTATTTTAGCAGAAAATGATGAGGCGATTGATGGACTCAACGCGGGACAAGAATTAAAAATTCCTTTCGAAAGCTTAATGAAAACCACAACCGTGGCTATTGATACAAATAAATATATGTATCACAAAATACAAAAAGGAGAAACGGTTTATGCTATTACCAAAAAATATAATATTGATGATAAAATCATTAACACGTTAAACCCTTCTATTAGCAAGGGAATAAAAGAAGGTGAGTATTTAATAGTTGGAGAGAAAAAGAAAATTGTTTCAAATAGTGTAACCACTGTAACAGTATTAGGAGATACTATTTTATATACCGTCAATCAAGGCGAAACATTATATGGATTAACCGTGAAGTTTAATGTGTTGCAAAGTCAAATTATAGCAAGTAATCCCTTAGCAAAGGATGGCATTAAGCAAGGGCAGCTTTTAAAAATTCCACAGAAAAAATCGGTTACTACAATTAATGTGGTAAAAATTCAGGTTGTTACTACTTCTTTAAATACATTTAGTTCTACAAACAATGATACCATTGTATTTAATAAACCTAAAAAAACTTCCTACAACATTGGTTTATTATTGCCTTTTAAATTAGCTGAGTTGGAGTTAATTAACGTTGATGAGTTAGCCCGCGCAAAGGCATCTTTCCCTGCAACACAGGCATTAGCGATGGATTTTTATACGGGATTTAAAAAAGCAGTTGACTCTCTGTCTTCTAAAGATTTTGATGTATCGCTGAGTTTGTTTGATATCGATGAAAAAGATTCTTTGAAAATTGAAACACTTTGTAAATCGTATGACTTCAAAAAATTAGATGCTGTATTTGGGCCATTGTATTCAACAGAATTTAAGTTGGTGTCGAGTAGAGCTAAATCATTGAGTATTCCGGTTGTATCTCCATTAACTCAACAAAATAAAATATTATATAATAATGCCTTAGTTAGTAAAATCAACCCATCACAATACACGTTGATTGAGGGGTTAGCAGATTACTGCTCGGATTCATTGATGAGTAGCTCAAACATCATAATTGTAAATACAGTTCCGAAAGACTTGCCTTATCTTAAATCATTTAAAGCTGAATATAATGACAACTTAATATTAAAAGGTAAAACATTAAAAGATACTATCAAAGTAGTGAAAGGAATTGCCGGTGTAAAAGCATCTTACGTAGAAGGTAAAAAAAATGTAGTGGTCGTATTAACTAATAACCATGTGTATTTGCAAGACTTTATTACTCAGTTAGCAAGCTTTTCTGAAAAGAAAGACATTATGTTAGTTGGCTTTAATAGTGTAACAAGCATTGATAATTTAGATCAAGGATATTTGAATAAATTACAATTTCATTTTGCAACCGCTAATCATGTTGATTATGAAAACCTCGCTACCCGACAATTAGCAAGACAATACCAAGATGTGTTTTCTACCGACCCATCAGATTATTATTTTCAAGGCTTTGATATTGCTACATATTATTTATCTAATTTAAAAAATCAAGGACCTGCCTTTTTCTTAAATCTTGATAAGCTTCCAGGGAAAGGATTATCTACTGATTTTAAATTTTACAGACCCGATACCTATACTGGTTTTGAAAATCAAGCACTTTCTATATACAAATACCTCGATTTTAAATTAGTGAAAACCGGTTGGTAATTTTTCGTTTATAAATTTTAGTAAGAAATGAATCCAAGTAAAGAATATATTACCGAGTGGCTTAAGTCGTTGCAAGATGAGATATGTCAGGCTTTGCAAGCTGCTGATGGTAAAGCGCAGTTTAAAGAAGAAAATTGGACGAGAGAAGAGGGTGGGGGAGGTCGCTCGCGTGTGATGGAAAATGGAGCAGTAATTGAAAAAGGTGGTGTCATGTTTTCTGCAGTGCATGGTAACACGCCTGATTTTTTACTTACCGAAAAACAACATGCTACTGGAACAATTTCCGAAAAATTACAATTTTATGCGACTGGTGTTTCTATTGTCATACACCCTCAAAACCCTATGGTTCCTATCATTCACATGAATATTCGTTATTTTGAAATGAGTAATGGAACGCGTTGGTTAGGTGGCGGTATTGATTTAACACCACATTATATTGTAGATGAAGATGCACAGTTTTTTCATCAGCAACTTAAAACCGTTTGCGATAAACACCATACAAACTATTATCAAAAATTTAAAACCTGGGCCGACGATTATTTTTTTATTAAACATCGTAACGAAACACGTGGTATTGGTGGTATTTTCTTTGATCGCTTAAATGATAATGAGGATTTGAACTTTGAACAAAACTTCGCATTTTGGCAAGACGTTGGAAAGGTTTTTACGCCAACATATACAGCCCTCATTGCAAAAAATAAAGATAAAGCCTTTACTCCTGAAAATAAGCAATGGCAGTTATTACGTCGTGGACGCTATGTTGAATTTAATTTGGTTTACGATAAAGGAACTAAATTTGGATTAGAAACAAATGGCCGTATCGAATCCATCTTAATGAGTTTACCAGCTAACGCTAGTTGGTTATATAATTTTCAAACAACAACAAATTCGCCAGAAGCGGATACCCTGAGTAAATTAAAAAAAGGAATTAACTGGATATAACGATGAATAATATTTTAAAATATTTTTTGCAAGGATTGGTTTTATTTATTCCATTAGGAATTACCATCATTGTATTTGTAAAACTATTTCAGTTTTTTGAAGGCTTATTTTCTTTTGTCGGCCTAACAGGTAATCCATTCTTCGACACTATTATTTCATTTGTTTGTCTCGTTGTATTCATTACACTTGTCGGCATTTTAGCGTCTTCCTTTATTTTTAAACGCTTGTTTTTATATTTAGAAGATCGCTTAGAGCATGCGCCTTTTATCAGACATATTTATTCGCCCATTAAAGATTTTATGAATGCGTTTATGGGTAACAAAAAAAAGTTTACCAAGCCTGTATTGGTTTTAACTAATCCTCAGGCAAACATTCAGGAAGTTGGATTCATCACTCAGGATGATTTAACGGATTGGGGAATTTCTGATAAAATTGCTGTATATTTACCTATGTCGTATTCTTTTTCTGGTAGATTAGTCATCATACCAAAAACTCAAATTACGATATTGAATGTAGAAGGTTCAGAAGCCATGAAGTTTATAGTATCAGGTGGAGTGACAGAGATGGATAAAGAATAAGTTAACTAAATAAAGATTTTAAATATATACTACTATGAAAAAAACAATGTTAACCTTAGCAACTTTAGTTTCGATAGGAACAATGAGCGCTCAAACAATTGAAGTAAAAGAGGGTTCTGATAAATTCTCTACGGGAACGCAAAATTCCTTATCTACTACCATATTAGAAAACTCTAAGGATGATGTAGAGAGTGAATGGAAAAGTTTATTGAAAGATTTTAAAAATGAAAAAGTTAAAAGTGATAAAGGTGAATTGTTTGCCGATAATGTAATCATAAAAGAGTGGGGAAATAACACTGTAGATATTTATACCACGTTTGAAGAAGATAAAAAAACAAAAATGGTTAAAATGCATGTGTGTTTTGATTTAGGAGGAGCTTATTTAAAATCATCGGAGCAAAGAGATAAGTATAACTACGCGGTAAAAATGATTAGAGATTTTGCAGTGAAAATGACCAAAATCCCTTTAGAATCTAAAGTAAAGGATGCCGACAAAATATTGGGTAAATACCAGGATGATCAAAAAGATTTAGAAAAAGATAATAAGAATTTAAAATCTGACATTGAATCTTACAAAGAAAAAATTAAAAAAGCAGAAGAAGAAGTTAAGCAAAATGAAGCGAATCAAGTAACTAAAAAAGCAGCGGTAGAAAGTCAAAAGAAAGTTGTAGACGTAGCTAAAAAACAAGTAGAAAGCGTAAAGTAATTGTTTTATTAAAAAAGAAAAGCTGATAGCATCACTGTTATCAGCTTTTTTTATAGTAACCAAAATGGGAATTCTCCGCACCATATTAGCCTTAGCAGTGGTTGTTTACCATTCATTCACCATCTTTGGGTTAAGGCTCTGTGGTGGACAAATAGCCGTTGAATCTTTTTTTATAATCTCAGGATTTTATATGGCTTTTGTTTTAAATGAAAAATATGTTGGAGTAGGGAGTTACCGCACATTTTTATGGAGCCGCTTTTATAGAATATTTCCTGTTTATTGGATTGTGTTAGTTACAGCCTTATTAGTATCTCTCATCGGTTATTATGGCTTTCATCACGCGTATTATTTAAGTCGTTTTTTTGAAAATAAACAATGCTTGTCGTTTACAACGATGGGTTATTTTTTATTGGAAAATATATTCATCATTGGGCAAGATGCCCTTTATTTTTTACGATTAGATACTGATTGCCATCCTAAGCTGATGTATTATGTGTTATCCTATAAACACGTAGGTTACCAGTATTTATTGGTTCCTCAGGCATGGTCTATCAGTTTGGAATTACTTTTTTATAGCATCGCTCCTTTTATTGTACGAAAAAAAATAGGTTGGCAATTAGCGGTTATTATTTTATCACTCGGTGCTAAAATTTTGTATGCTACGCAATTTAATTTATCACTTGATCCATGGACCTATCGTTTCTTTCCTTTTGAATTAGGCTTTTTTATGTTAGGGAGTATCGCCTATCAAGTTTATAGTTATTTTAAAAACAAATCAATCTCTCCACACATTGGTTATGCTTTATTAGCACTGTGTATTATTTGTGTTTTGGGTATTGATGAAGTAGCGATGAATGCAAACATTAAAAATAGTT
>JAYVDU010000051.1:0-1997 GCA_043749245.1 Bacteroidota bacterium
AGTTGCACGAGGCGCTACAAACGATAACAGAGAAGCTGAAAAGAAAGCAGAAATAACTAAACTAAATACTCGGTTAAAAGAATGGAACGAACGTTTGAAAAATATAAACATACATATTTATATTGCTGAAAATGCTTTAACTAAAACCACTCAATACGAAACCAAAATCATTGAAAATAAACCGCTCATACGGTTAAACACGCTTGCATCAAATACGACCAATCATTTACTTACTCTAATGAGTGATGTAAAGCCAAGCACTAAAAACAGCAATCAAGATTCACTTATAGGAACAAGTAAAAAAATAATCAGCAGTAAACATTTAAAAGAACAGAACTATAAAGCCTTAAATTTTCAAGGAGCGTTTAATGAATTGATTGGGCAACCTGCCGTTAATTTCTTTTGCACCGTTCATGGTAAACCTGGCGAAGGGAAATCAACATTTTGTATTCAATTTGCAAATTACCTTGCTAAGAACTTTGGAAGCGTTGTTTACATTAGTGGCGAAGAAGGTTTTTCAAAAACATTAAAAGATAAAGTTGTCAGTAATCACGCTGAAAGTGATAATTTATATTTTGCCGACATCAATAACTTTGATGAAATTAAAGAAGAAGTTATGCCAAATACCTTTCATTTTATTTTTATTGATAGTCTTGATACGCTTAAAATTGACCCAACTCGTATGCGTGAGTTAATGGAGTTGTATCAAAACTCTGCGCTTATTACTATATCACAAAGCACTAAAGATGGTAAAATGAGAGGTTCTAATGAAATTGCTCACGATGCGGATGTGGTAATATCCGTAGAGAATGGTTTTGCTAAAACTACAAAAAACAGGTTTAAAGAACGTGATAAAGAATATTCCATTTTTGAAACCAAACCAATTGCAAAGCAAAACAAATTATTAGGCTTTATGCCTAAGAATGTGATTTAATGTACAAAATATCCAATTAAAATAAAATAATATATTTAATTGACAATTCGGTATGTAAGGTATTATCAAAAATTATTTTTTTAAAACTGCTTTAGGTTGTAATTTTGATTGAAATCAAAATTATGCCAAAAGTTAAAAACCTTAGAGGAACAAGCGATGAAAAATGTAGTTGCTCTGGTAGTTGGATTAAACATTGGGAACGCAAAAGCGGGTTATCCATTAACTATTGTAAAAACACAATATGTTTTTCAAAAGCTACTTTAGGTGCTCATATAAAAAAAATAGGACAAACCGATAATAGTCATTATATAATACCATTATGCGATAGTTGTAGTAAATTATCTGATGAATTTTATGTTCCTAATTATTCTTTAGTTTCTGCTATTTGCAACTAAATTTTAGCTAGGCTATGATGGACTTAATTTATTCTTCGTGTTTTAGTAATATTGTAACGAGAAAAACCTCTTTTGATAAACATATCGTAATTAAAGAGATAAAATTTGTTTGAATTATTTAATCACGTTTAATTGGTTGATTTTTTCATTGTGTAGCATTTTTTTAGTGAAATTTTAGCCATTACATTAAACCAATTCATTTTTGTTATACCTTTGTATTTAATAATATAAAAAATTGCGTTGTAAAAACGTTTAGCTGTCAAAGAAATCTAGTAAATTTTAATGAGGACAGATGAATGGATTGAGCAACACGTCGCGGGCGTGTTATTCTTTCTATTTTTCAATTCCTCATGGCTTACTAGAGCCTCTTTGAGTTGATAATAGAGGTAACACGCTCCCTTTTTTAAGGGAGTTTAATGGTAAAACATGAAAACAAACTTAACTCCTTTAAGTGCCATTAATAAAACGCAAGAAGTTTTTAATGTTTCTGATAAAATTAAATCAGTTATACTCATTGATAGTCTTGAAATTGACAATTTTGTAAATCAAAAACTTTTAGAAATTCACGGCGTTAAGGAAATAATGTCATTTAAGAGTGCTAATAAAGCTTTGGCTCATCTTAAAGAAACAGACATCATTTATCAACTCATTTTAGTAGAGATTTATTT
>JAYVDU010000052.1:0-1996 GCA_043749245.1 Bacteroidota bacterium
CGACGGAAAAACAGTTTACTCCGAATACCAAGGTGGTAATATGTTTAGAACGACCTTAGCTACCATGAAAAGCGAAGCCATACAGCCACAAAAAACAAGTAAGGAAGAAAAATTGCGCTGGAATTGGAATACACCCATTGTAACAGGTGCTAAAAATTCAAATAATCTATATGTTGCTGCTCAATACCTTTATAAATCAATCGATCAAGGTCGTAACTGGAAACGGATTTCGCCTGACTTAACAACCAATGATAAAAAGAAACAAGAGCAAGAAGAGAGTGGGGGATTAAGTGCAGATAATACATCAGCCGAAAACCATTGTACTATTTTTACCTTAGCCGAATCGTCTTTAGATGAAAACCTTATTTGGATTGGAACAGATGATGGAAACTTACAAGTAACTATAGATGGAGGAACTACTTGGACTAATGTAACGGCTAATGTAACTTTAAGTGGTATAGCAAAAGGTGCTTGGGTAAGCAGTATACAGCCATCTCAGTTTGATAAAAACACCGTTTATGCGACCTTCGAAAATCATATGTATGGCGATTTTAAAACCTACTTAGCAAAAAGTATCGACTTAGGTAAAACGTGGAAACGCATAACCAGTCCTGAATTTAATAGTTTTGCTCATAAAATTAAAGAAGATCTAATAAACAAAAACGTATTATTTTTAGGAACAGAAATGGGTTTATTTGCAACTTTAGATGGTGGCGATAATTGGTTTAGAATGAAAAATAATATTCCGGAATATGCCCTCGTTCGCGACTTACAAATTCATCCTAAAACTCATGATTTAGTTGTTGCTACTCATGGTCGTGGTATTTATATTTTAGATGATATACGCCCAATGCGCAATTTAACCAAAGATATTTGGGAGCAAGATGTTGTGTTTTTACCAACACCTGATTTAACACTTAACAATGGTAAATTGGGGTGGGGTGGCCCCGAAACATCTGGTGGCTGGTCGGTTGGCAACCCTAACGAAATTCCTACTATTAATTATTACATGAAACAACGCTTGAGTTCGGGTAAAGTAACGGTTGAGATTTTGGATGATAAAGGGATATTGATTCAATCTATACCAGGAACAATCAGAAGAGGTATCAATAAAGTAACGTGGAATTTAAGAGGTATACCTCCTAAAGTAGCAGCTGGTGGGACTAAAATGGATGGCGCAGGTTTTACAGCTCCTATGGTATTACCAGGCACATACACCGTTAAATTAAAAGTAAAAGATAAGGAATACGTTAGCACCGTTAAATGTATACACGATGCTACCAATAAAGATTTAACCGACACAGATCGTAAATTGGTATATGATAAAGCGATGCAATTACAAGGCTTATACAATAGCGTCAACAATAGCATTGATAGTATTAACTACTACCAAAAAAGTTTAAAGACAGATACAATCGCATTTAATAAAAATAAAAATGCGAAAGTGTTTTATGATGACTTACAAAAAGTAAAAGCAGAATTAATGGCAACTAAAAAAACATCTATTTTTGCAGACGAAGAGCGCGTTCGTGAAAAAATATCATCATTGTATGGTACGTTTTGTAGTATGGAATCTAAACCAAACTCTACGCAATTAGAAGCTATTGATGTGTTACAGCAAGAGTATGTTACTCAGCAAGATAATCTTAAAAAAGCAA
The DNA here is from genome assembly GCA_043749245.1 of Bacteroidota bacterium. Classification (GTDB taxonomy): domain Bacteria; phylum Bacteroidota; class Bacteroidia; order B-17B0; family Aurantibacillaceae; genus UBA4416. The sequence continues at coordinate 1,659 of JAYVDU010000052.1, forward strand.
TCGTTAAAAATTTACCTAAGTTAAAGATGGTGAAGGATATTAAGTAAGAAGTATCAAGCCTCGTTTTTTTAATTCAGAAGTATAAAATATACAAACAGCCACGCTAAAGTGGCTGTTTGTTTTATAAAGTAATATCTGTTGATTACAATATAGATAATAACTATCAAAGGGAAAGAACCCATGTAAATAGCAATTATACTATTCCGTTTTCTTGTATCTTTATCTTTTAATCATAATAAGCTCTTATTCCGTTTTGAAAAAAAATCTCATTATCATCGCAGGTCCTACAGCCGTTGGCAAAACAGCCTTAGCTATAGAGTTGGCAAAACATTATGGTT
>JAYVDU010000053.1:0-6893 GCA_043749245.1 Bacteroidota bacterium
GAAGAACCCAACCAATTGCCTAAAACAGAAGATAAGCAAAATGAAATAAGTAAAGAGATGCAAAAGAGTGCTGAGCAACTCAATAAAAATAATAAGAAGGACGCCGCCAAATCCGAGAAAGATGCGGCTGATAAAATGCAAGAAATGCAAGAACAAATGCAGAAGGCACAAGACGAGATGCAGAAAGAAGAACAAGAAGAAGATATACAGGCACTACGTCAGATTTTAGAAAATTTATTGAACTTATCTTTCGCACAAGAAGATTTAATGAATCAATTGGGTAAAGTACGAACCGATAATCCTCAATATTTAAAAATACCTCAGGTACAAAAAAAATTACAAGACGACTCTAAAATAATTGAAGATAGCTTATTGGCATTAAGTAAACGCAATCCAAAAATAAGTGCTGATGTTAACCGCGAAATATCAGCCATTAATATGAATATGGGCAAAGCCGTTTCTGAACTCGCAGAGCGTATGCAATCCAACGCGCTAATGCGTATGCAATATTCCATGACATCCATTAATAACTTAGCTTTATTACTAAACGAAAATTTAGAAAAAATGCAAGCAAAAGCGAAAGAAAGTAAAAAACCAGGGAAAGGCAGTTGCAAAAAACCGGGCAAAGGTTCTAAACCATCCAGTAAACCAAGCGATAAGCCTGGTAAACCTAGTATGCAAAGCATGAAGCAAATGCAACAAAAATTAAATCAACAACTCGAAGAACTTAAAAAACAATTGGAAAAAGGCCCTAAACCAGGTGGTGATAAGCCGGGAGAAAAACCGGGAGGTAAAAAGCCTGGCGGACAAGGCGGTATGGGTTCTCAAGGAAAAAATGGTCAAGGGCAGCAAGGGATGATGCCGGGTCAGCAAGGGCAGGGTATGAGCGAACAATTAGCTAAAATGGCCGCTCAGCAAGAAGCATTAAGGCGTCAAATGCAACAAATGATGGATAAGATAAAAAAAGAAGGAGGCTCCAATCCAGGCGGAAACATTGCCGATATGATGGAACAAACCGAAAAAGACATCGTAAACAGAGCTATTACCCAAGAAACCATGAAACGCCAGCAAGACATCATTACTAAACTATTAGAAAGTGAAAAAGCTGAGCGAGAACGCGAGCAAGACGAGCAACGTAAAAGTAATGAGGCAAAAAATCAAAATTTAAGTAACCCTACACAGTTTTTAGAGTATAAAAGACTAAAGGAAAAAGAAATGGAGTTATTAAATACAGTTCCTCCGAGCTTAACGCCCTACTACAAAGAAAAAGTAAATACCTATTTTAACAGCGTAAATAAATGATACCAGCAAAAGGAGAAACCTTAAATATTAGTTCATCATCCGGCAATATGAGATTGGTAGAGCGCCTTGTAGAAGATGTTTGTGAGGTATTTAATGTTAATGAAGATAATTATGGTAACATCTTAATTGCTGTTACAGAAGCTGTTAATAATGCCATTTACCACGGCAATCAAGGCGATCCAAAAAAACATATTAAAATTGGATTTGAATCAGGAGAAAAAAACATACAATTTTCAGTGGCAGACGAAGGGAATGGTTTTGATTACGAAAATTTACCCGACCCTACAGACCCATTAAACATTGATAAACTAAACGGCCGTGGTGTTTTTTTAATGAAAAACCTAGCCGATAAAGTAGAATTTAATAAAAACGGACAAGAAGTTTTATTGACATTCAACTTGAATTAATCGTAGTATGATTTCTTTCCAAAATCTTAGCATTCCTTTTAAGCTTAAAGAAAAAACAAATATCAAACTCTGGATAAAAACCATTATTGATAAGGAAAAGCACACGTTAGACACTATCAATTATATGTTTTGTAATGATGATGAATTACTAGAAATCAACATCAAACACCTCAATCACAATACCCTCACCGACATTATCACCTTTGATTATACGGAGGATAAAAAAATCAGTTCAGATATTTTTATCAGTGTTGACCGAGTTTTAGAAAATGCAAAAAAATTTGAAATTACTTTTGAAGAAGAGCTTCGCCGCGTGATGATACACGGGGTTTTACACTTATGTGGGTACAAAGATAAATCAAAGCCAGACGCTGAATTAATGCGTAAAAAAGAAAACTGGGCATTGAAATTATTTTAAATAATTAAGATTTCGTTTTAATTTTCCATTAGCTTTCTCATTGCTTGCTTAATTAATCCATTTTTTATTATCTCAAAAAAGGCTTCATCGTCTAAAATAGTGGCTTTGTCTGAAATTACAATAATACCGTCAAAAAGTATTGGAATATTAAAAAAAATTAGTATATCTTTATAAGACGAAATCAATATTGCCTCCATTCGTTTACTCATTGAAACATACATTTTAATCAATATAAGCCATGATTGCAGAAGTAGAAACACATGAATTATTAAAACCATTAAAGGATTTTTTTGGTTTTGATAAGTTTAAAGGTACTCAGGAAAAAATTATCAATAATATCTTAAATCATCAGGATACGTTTGTGATTATGCCCACCGGCGGCGGTAAGTCTTTGTGCTACCAATTACCAGCCATTATGAGCGAGGGAACAGCTATTATCGTTTCCCCACTTATTGCTTTAATGAAAAATCAGGTGGATGCCATTCGTGCTTTTAGTAACGAAACTGGTATTGCGCATTTTTTAAATTCTTCTTTAAACAAAGCTGAAATAGCTACCGTTAAAAAAGATGTACTATCCGGTAAAACAAAATTATTATACGTAGCTCCCGAAACATTAAATAAGGAAGATAACATCGCTTTCTTCTCAGAATTTAAAATTTCATTTTTCGCTATTGATGAAGCGCATTGTATATCAGAATGGGGTCATGATTTCCGTCCTGAATACCGCCGTCTTCGTCCTATTATTGAAAAACTTGGTTCGGTGCCTGTAATGGCATTAACAGCTACTGCTACTCCTAAAGTTCAACAGGATATTCAGAAAAATTTAGGTATGCAAGATGCCAAATTATTCAAGTCTTCTTTTAACAGAGCTAATTTATATTATGAAGTTCGTGCCAAACAAAATGTCATTAAAGAAATCATTAAATACGCCAAACAAAATATTGGAAAGTCTGGTATTATTTATTGTTTAAGTCGTAAAAAGGTAGAAGAAGTTGCTGAAGCGTTAAAAGTAAATGGTATTAAAGCGGCGCCTTACCATGCCGGCTTAGACGCCAAAGAAAGAGCCAAGACACAAGATGGTTTCTTAATGGAGGACATCGATGTAATTGTTGCTACCATTGCCTTTGGTATGGGTATCGATAAGCCAGATGTGCGTTTCGTTATTCACCATGATATTCCAAAATCATTAGAGGGCTATTATCAGGAGACTGGGCGCGCTGGACGAGATGGTGGCGAAGGAAATTGCCTGACGTTTTACAGTTATGACGACATCATGAAACTGGAAAAATTCATGAAAGATAAACCTGTCAACGAACAAGAAATTGGGAAGCAAATGCTTTCCGAAACAGCGTCGTTTGCCGAAACATCTGCTTGCCGTCGTAAATTTATTTTACACTATTTTGGTGAAGAGTTTGAAGAAAGCAGATGTAATGAGATGTGCGACAATTGTCGTCATCCAAAACAACGATTCGAAGCACAGGATGATTTAGAATTAGCATTAGAATGTGTAACTGAAAGTAAAGAAAAACATAAAGTAAAAGATGTGATTAATATTTTGATGGGAAACAATACCGCTACCACCAAATCATATAAACACAATACGCTTGAATCTTGGGGCAAAGGCGTAGAACACGATAAAGATGATAAATTCTGGAACGCTGTATTGCGTCAGGCTATTGTTAACGGATTCTATTCAAAAGATATCGAAAACTATGGTTTATTAAAAATAACGGATAAAGGAAAAGCATTTTTAAAGAAACCAACGAGTATTAAATTTACGCGCGATAACGATTTTAGTAACGCAGAAAGCGATCATGATGATGATTTAGCGGGAGGTGGCAAAGGATCTAGCACAACAGATGAAGTACTTTATGCGATGTTGAAAGACGTTACTAAAAAAATTGCTAAACAAAATAATTTACCTCCTTATATTATTTTCAACGAAATATCGCTTGAAGAAATGTCGATTCAATATCCTATTTCGATGGAAGAATTGGCTAAGATTACAGGTGTTGGTGCTGGTAAAGCGACAAAATATGGCAAGTTAGTTTTAGATATAATCAAAAAACATGTTGAGGAAAATGATATCGAGCGTCCAAGCGATTTGGTTATTAAATCGGTTGTCAATAAATCTGGATTAAAAGTATTTATCATTCAAAACATTGATAGAAAGGTGAGTTTGGAAGACATGGCCAAAAACAAAAATCTGAAAATGAATGATTTGTTAACGGAAATTGAAACCATTGTTGCCTCTGGAACAAAAGTAAATATCAACTATTACATCGACCAAACAATTGATGATGATAAAAAAGACGATATTTATGAATGCTTACGCGAGGCTGAAACAGACGATGTAAACGCCATTTTAAAAGAGTTAGGTGAAGATGAATACAGCGAAGAAGAAGTGCGATTAATGCGTATTAAATTCATCAGCGAGTTTGGGAATTAAACTCTTGGTTAAATTACACCCTATGGTAACAAACCCATCTATTTATATCCTAAATAGATGGGTTTGCTTTTATGAGCAATCCTTAGTTAATAAAACATTTCTAAAACTTCATTAAATCCTTGGTTTTTAGTAAATTCGCAATACTATGACAGCAATTACCAAAAAAAATGAAGTGGATGCTAAGCACAGCTTGGCTATTTTGTGCTCAGATTTTAAAAATAAATCGACCTATAACCTCACAAAAGAGCAAATAGCATATATTTCGGATGAAATAAAGGAAAATGATAAAAAATTTATCTGTATCAATGCTTTGTCTCGCCTCATTATTGTGATTTTAGTGGATGCTAAAAAAAATCATTACTCTGCTTTAGAATCTATTCGTAAACATGGAGCAACCATTACAGATATGCTCAATGCCAATAAATTAACCAGCATTCAAATTACCAATGAATTATCAAATCCTGATTATTCGTTAGCTTTAACAGAAGGATTATCATTAGCAAATTACCAGTTTATCAAACATAAACCGAGTGCTAAAAAAGAAAAAAACACGTTAACCTCAATTGTTGTTGTTGATGCGAAAATTACAAATACACATCTTTCCAATTTATCCATCGCGATAGACGCCACTCTTAAAGCTCGTGATTTAGTAAACGAACCTGTAAATAGTTTAAATGCAACCGATTTAGCAAATGCTTTTAAAGCAATGGGTAAAGAAGCAGGATTTAAGGTAGATATTTATAATAAATCTAAAATCAAACAATTAAAAATGGGTGGCTTGTTGGCCGTTAATCAAGGAAGTGTGGACGAACCTACATTTTCGGTGATGGAATACAAACCCAAAAATGCGAAAAATAAAAAACCTTATATATTAGTTGGCAAAGGCGTAGTATATGATACAGGTGGCTTAAGCCTTAAGCCAACACTTAATAGCATGGATTTAATGAAATGCGATATGGCTGGCGGAGCGGCTGTTGGTTGCGCAATGTACGCAATCGCTAAAGCAAAATTAAATATACACGTTATTGGTTTAGTACCGGCCACTGATAATCGCCCTGGATTTAATGCATTTGCACCAGGTGATATTATTACGATGATGGACGGAAGTACGGTTGAAATGCTAAACTCTGATGCCGAAGGGCGAATGATATTAGCAGATGCGCTTCACTTTGCTAAACGTTACAAACCAGAAATGGCCATAGAGTTATCAACCTTAACGGGCGCTGCTGCTGCGGCTGTTGGACAGTATGGCATTGTGAGTATGGGAACCGCAACTGATGAACAAAAAACAAAATTAACTGTTAGTGGTTTACGTATGCACGAGCGCTTAGCAGAATTTCCTTTTTGGGATGAATATGATGAGTTATTAAAATCTGATATTGCTGATCAAAAGAACTTAGGTGGGCCTTATGGTGGCGCAATTACTGCTGGTAAATTTTTAGTGAAGTATACTGATTACCCATATATGCACTTTGATATTGCTGGCCCTGCTTTTGTAACAGCTAAAGACAGCTATAGAGGCAAAGGTGGAACGGGATACGGCGTACGATTATTATTTGATTTTTTCTCTAATTTGTAATAGATAACATTGAAGTATTTCATTTTCATATTTATTTTTTTATCAACTGTTGGGTTTTCTCAAACCAATACTGATGAGTCTCTTATTGTTATTCATTTCGAACCAGAAGGTAAAGCTGAATTAAAACAAGGCATATACCGTTATAACTTTGTGAATAATGTATATGAAGGTCGAGAAAAAATAATGAGCGTAGATGGCCGTAAGAACGACAAAGACTATGTGCGTTGCGATAAAGGAGAGAATACACTTTACAAAGATCGTTATTTAATTACAAGCATTGGAAACGTCATTGATTTAAAAGAAAAAAAGGTAGTACACGATGGTTCAGGCAAATTAGTTCGTTGCTCTAACGATAGTATTATTTTTTATACAAATGATATTTTTAAAGGAAAATATTATTCTTACTTTGATATAAATACTAACAAATACACTGAAATTAAATCACTTACCTTCAAAGCTATTCTGGGGCAGGAGGTAGAATTTGATAGAACAAAATCTCCCTATAAATTAATTTATTATCCACAAAATAAACCCAAAGTGGTGTTGATGGAAGATGCAGGACATGGCGGTGTTAGTTCAACACACAGCTTAGGTGGCATTCCTATTTATTGGTTAGATAACAATACCTTTTTATTTCCTAACATCAAGATTTCTAATTTAGAAGGGAGTATTGTAAAGTATAATCTTTTAACTAAGACACTAAAAGAAATTGGGAATTTTAATTCAACGTCTAACTTA
>JAYVDU010000054.1:0-6867 GCA_043749245.1 Bacteroidota bacterium
GGTGGGTTTTGCCAAAACGGATTTGGCGTTTTGGCTTGACTCCACGCGCTTGCTGACTCAAATAAGCACTGCTTATTTCCCCTGTTACTTTTTTTCGTCAAGGAAAAAAAACGTAAAAAAGATGATTAAGTTTTTGAGTGAACCCTATTTAGGTTCAGTTAAAAACCCCCAATTTATTCGTTATACTCGCTATAAAAATATGCATTTACGACACTTCGGTGGGCTCAGTAACCATACTTCGGCAGGCTCAGCAACCATAATTTTAATGCAGAGTAATGATATGTATTTACTAACGTTTTGTAACTATTTATCTTGCAGGTGAATTATGGAAAACAGCTTAAAGCATCGATATTACTCGAATTTTTTGTTATACTATTCATAATAAATAAATGGTCCAAACCACATAAATGCATAGTTAACATAGAATGCTTATTTAACCTATGTTTCCTATGTATTTATGTTATTCAAAATGGACTATATATAAAACATATTTGGAATTACTGAGTAAAACCTAAATACTTAGTATAAAATCCCTTAACAGAAATGTTGAGGTTTTTTGTTTTAATGGAAGTTATTGGTGTCATAAATTAGGTTATGCAAAATGAAGTTATAGTTAAGCCCATTATACTTGTTCTTTTTCATCTCACGCTTAGGCGTAATCAAAATAATTCCAGTAAACTTCATACCGTATATGCTTGAACCAGCATAGGGACGGGAGGCTATGCAACGATTTCTATAAATCATCTAGATAAAAAACAACTTTGCATCATTAGTGTAAAGCATAAATTCAGTTGGTAATAGTTGCTACATTTGATTTATTTTTTTTACTAATAAAATTAAAATAGTTAAGCTCGATGTTGATTAAATGGTTCAAAAGTGTTAATTTCACTGATAATATTAACGTATGAGAGAATCTTAAATAAATCCTATTATAAATTACAAAGCATGGCTACCTATTCAAATCCTTTGATCAAAGAAATTACAATTCCAACCTTGTTAAGCCCGGTATCTATTGCTGATTTAACAAACCAATTAACGGTTTTAGAAAAAGAGAATGTACGTTTTATTGTTTTAAAAGGAAGCGATCACATTTTTTGTAATGGCTTAGATTTACGATGGGTGGCTCATAACGAGAGTGGTAACTATATGCCCGAAATGCAAGAGTATGGTGAGTTTTTAAAAAAATTACAAACTGGCAAAGCTATTACTATTGCCATCGTTAAAGGGAAAGCAGCTGGTGGGGGCATGGGTGTTGTATGTGCTTGCGATTATGTTATTGCCAATACTGATAGTGAATTTTCGTTGCCTGAGGGTTTGTTAGGCTTAATTCCAGGCATGATTATGCCATCATTACTGAATCGCTTATCGCCTCAGCAAATTAAAAAAATGGTACTGACAGGTAAAGGCTATACGGCTGAAATAGCTATGGAATGGGGAATTGCAGATGACGTGGTTATTAATGAAAATATAGAGCCCACTTTAAATCAAGTGGTGAGTAGTATGAAGTTTTGCAAACAGGGCTCTGTAGCGGATATTAAACAAATGTTGTATACGTCTCAAATTAATAAAGATGATTTGGCTCAATTAGGAATGACTATTTTATCTGCTAAGTTAAATGAACCAGACATCAAAGAACGCTTGCATGATTTGGCTGATTTTATGGAGGATTAGGCATTCATCATTTAATTAAAGCAATTAATAATTTTTGCTTTGGATAATCTTTTTTGTATTATTACCTTGTAAAGTAATTGTTAAGACTATTTTTTGTTGCATCCTCTATCTACTATATTTTCACAATTTGCACCTATTTCTTTGGAAGAAATGGACAGTGTTAAACTAATGGATAGAACTGACACTAAATTCACATTCAACATTTCTCAACTTGTACAAATATTAAACGATGTAAAGGATGATTACAAAGTATTAGAAGTTGAAGGCAAATTCATCAGTCGCTACAAAACCCTATATTTTGATACGGAAAAATTAGATCTGTATTTACGCCATCATAGCGGACAATTGAACCGCTACAAAATAAGACATCGCACATACGTAGAAAGTAACTTAGGTTATTTGGAAGTAAAATTTAAAAACAATAAAGGACGTACGATTAAAAACAGAATCAAGAATTTAGAAGTACCTAAAAATTGGTCGGGAAAAAACCAAGTGTTTTTAAATAATATGCTTCCCTTTGAGCCAAGCGTGCTTGTTCCGACAATATGGGTCAATTATAGCCGTTTAACATTAGTTAATAAAACAAGCGCCGAGCGTTTAACCATTGATTTGGATTTAGAATTTGTGAAGGACGGAAAAACAGTAAATTTATCTAACTTAGTTATTGCAGAAGTTAAACAAGAAAAACGGAAAGCATCGCCTATATTAGCGGTACTAAAAAAATATCATATTCGCGAAGGCTCTATTAGCAAGTATTGCATGGGCATAGCGATGACAACGGATAATATTAAAAAAAATAATTTCAAACAAAAGTTACTTAACCTTAAACATATTCTTTAATTATGACATTTTTACAAATAGCCACAGACACAGAATTAGCAACATCAGGATTGGATGCAGTACTCAAAATGGCTTCGAAAATATCGTGGAGATTAGTAATTGACATATCATCGGTTGTTATTTTAATCCGTTTCATTTATTACCCAATATATAAACACCGTGATTTATTTTTCACGTTTTTTATTTTCAATTTAATTATATTTTTAATTTCGTTTTTATTGAATAAGGTAGAACTCTCTATGGGCGCTGCCTTCGGACTTTTTGCCGTATTTAGTATGTTGCGTTACCGCACAGAAGATATTTCCATTAAAGACATGACATATTTGTTTTTGGTAATTGCTTTGGGTTTGGTGTCGGCTGTTATCAAAGTAAAAAATGCAGACGATATTTTCGAAAACTTATTTTTAATTTTTATTAATGGTATTGTTTTAACAATCACTTACTTGTTGGAAAGCTCTGTTTTAATGAAAAAAGAAACGATGAAGCAATTAACGTACGAAAACATCGAATTAATTAAACCAGAAAGAAGAGAAGATTTAATTAATGATTTAAAAACGAGAACAGGCATTAATATTCACCGTTTATCTATTCATAAAATAGATTTCTTAAAAGATTCGGCTATAATTAAAATTTACTATTACGAGTAGTTCGTAGGTTTTAAAATAAATTTCTAAAATTATTTATGTTAAACACTCGATTTCACTTGTAGTCCGCACGTTGTAATAATGTCAAACTAATTTATGTTTGATATTTTACCGCTAACAAGTAGCTGAAATAATTCAGTCAAAGCTATGCATAGAACTAATGATACTTTTTTCATTGTTAAATTCGCATAAAACTTCTCCTAGTTTATCATCTCCTGCATCAAGGGAGTCAAAAGTGTGATTATTAAATTCTTTTTTTTAGGGACATAAGGTTTTCTCGGAAACTAAAAAAATGAGTAATATCAATATTTTTAAGACGTTTTTTGTAAATCATCTGCCAAGTAAATAGTTGCAAAACGTTAGTAAATACGTTATATTACGTTGGATTAAAATTATATTTATTTAGCCCATCGAAGTATGGTTACTGAGCCTGCCGAAGTACTGCATACGTTGGTAAAATTGCATTAGGCTTTGCTAAACTAGCGTGAAGTCGTAGTTTTTCTGGCGTAGCTAATGGGTTGTATGTGCAAGGAAAAACGGTGCCGATAGTTATCGGCATGGCGATTTAGCTTGTCACGCCTCGACGTGATTACTTCTTTTTGATTAAGCAAAAAGAAGGTTAAAAAGATGGCTGAGTTTATGAGCAAACCCTAAATAGAAGATATTTTAAAAAGGATTTATTTGATAGATTATTAGTCGCTTCCGTTTTTAATTTTGGTTAAGATTACGGACAGTCAATAAATTATTTCTTGTTTTGGAAAAAGTTAGTGTTATCCTGTTTTATTTTATATATTTAGAAATCAAATAGTAACAACTTTTTGATTTCTGATTTTTCATTTCCGTAAGCCATTTTTTTTACAACTTAAATATTTCAAACTATGCGTAAACATTTACTCACTACCCTAACAAGCCTATATTTACTGGCTATTTCAACCAATTCATTGGGTCAAACAAATAAATCGTGGACACAAAAGTATGAGCACCAAAAAGTGTTTATCGAAAATAAAGGGCAATTTAGTATCCCAACTCACGCCGATACTAATGAAGAGGTTTTGTATGCTGTAGACCACGGTGGTACTAAAATTTATTTTACTAAAAAAGGAATAACCTACACGTTTTTGGAAACAACCAAAAAACAAAAAGATGCGCGAGAAATAGCTCATGAGATAGCTCGTGAAAATAAAGAAAAATTACATTCGCCGGAAGAATACCAAAAACATGAAAAAGAGGAGCGCGCTCTTAAAACAAAAACAGACGATGTAACCATGTTGTTTCAAAATGCCAGCGATAACGTGCAGTTAGGGGCAAGCGATGAAACTCCTGATTATCAAAATTATAGTATAGTGCAAGCAAACGGAATACTGAATAACATCAGTAATATAAGAAGTTTTACAAAACTCACGTACAAAAATGTATACCCAAATATTGATATTGACTATACATTTTCCGAAAAAAGTGGATTGAAATACATCGTAATACTGCATGCAGGTGCAGATGCCACACAACTAAAAATGGTATATGATAATCATGTCTCCTTAAGCAATACAGGCGAAATACATATCAATACTAAGTTTGGCGATATGATAGACCATGCACCGCTTACGTTTTACAAGCAAAATAAGGCATCTATCATTAATTCTAAATTTATTAAAACAGGCAAAACCGTTTCGTTTCAATTAGATACTTACGATAATAGTAAAACTGTAATTATTGATCCATGGGTGCAAACACCCGCTTATGCTAGTAACTGGGACTGTGTTTGGGAGTGCGAACGTGATGGCGCAGGTAATGTGTATACGTTTGGTGGCGTCACTCCTGTGCAAATAAAAAAATATAATTCAGCAGGCGTTATTCAATGGACATATAATACCCCTTACGATACTACTTCATGGATTGGAACCTTTGCTGTTGATAATGTCGGTAATTCTTATGTAACAAACGGTACAGCTGCAGGCATCATTAAATTAAATACAGCAGGAATATTACAGTGGACTGTTGGCGGCGGCTCATTAGCAGAATACTGGAACATTGCCTTTAACTGCGATCAAACTAAATTAATAGTTGGTGGTACTGATAATTTAAGAGGAGCTATTTTTGATATTAATACAAGTAACGGAGCTGTAACAGCCACAAAAATAGTAGCGTATGGCTCTGCGTTTGGCTTTCCGCCGAGTATACAAGAGGTTAGGTCAATTACAGCTTGTGGCAATGGACGGTATTATTTTTTAACCTTAGATTCAATCGGATACATTAATCAAAATTTAACCTTATGTGGCGCTAATCCTGCAATTTTTAAAACAACGAGTACGCATGGTTTTTCTTATAAATGTGAAAATTACAGATATGATAATACGGGTATTATGGCTATTAGAGCTGATTTGAATTTTGTATATACTCATAATGGGACTACCTTATTTAAACGATCGTTAGCAAATGCCTCTATTTTAGCATCTGTGGCTATCCCTGGAGGCGCTGCTACTACTAGCTTGGGACAAAAAGTGGTAAGTTGTAGTGGTATAGATATAGATGCCAGTGGAAATATTTATGTGGGTTCTACTAATGCGGTTACAAAATTTAGTTCTGCATTAGTACAACTTGGAACAGTTGCTGTACCTTTTAATGTTTATGATGTACATGTTAGTACTGCTGGAGATGTTATTGCCTGTGGTTCAACGGGTAACTCAGGTACAGCAACTCGAACAGGATATATACAATCGATTGCATCATTAACGGCAGCCAATACCTTATCATTAACCTGTTGTGATATTAATATTTGTCCCGTTACAAATATATGTTCTACTGCTGCCGCTATTACCTTACAACCTGCAACAGCAGGCGGCACGTGGAGTGGCACAGGAATAACCAATGCCGCTACAGGAGTGTTTAATCCAGCAATAGCAGGCGCAGGCACGTTTGTAATTTCCTATAGTTTAGCTTGTGGAGTAGGTACAACAACCATCACTGTTATTACTTGCGGCACTATGTCCGTTTGTAATAATGCAGGAACACTTAATGTTACAGGCGGTACAGGGCCTTATAGTTGGGCTAGCACATCAACATCCATCAGTTGTGCGTCTTGTCCAGGCGGCAGCTGCATTCCGTTTGTTTGTGCAGGAACTAGTGTGCCAACATGGACAGCCACTGGGAGTAGCGTTACAGCGCCAAGTGCAGGAACATTTCCAGTTACACTAAAAGACGTTGCTTCGGGCACTACCGTTACCTTAACAACCCTTTCGGGGATAGCAAGTTGCTCGGTGTCTTCTTGCCCAACACTCACTCTTTCTGTTACATCACAAACGAATGTTAATTGCTTTGGAGCAAGTACAGGCTCTGCAACCGTTAATTCTACTGGTGGTACAGGACCTTATACTTATACATGGAGCCCAAGTGGCGGCAATAGTAGTTCGGCTAGTGGCCTCATTGCTGGTATTTACACAGTTTCCGTTAAGGATGCTAATTTATGCCCAGGAACATTAACCGTTTCTATTACGCAACCAACAGCATCGTTAACGACTAATATAACAGCAACTACACAGGCTACCTGTGGACAAACAAACGCCAGTGCCACCGTTACGGCAAGTGGTGGCACAACCGCTTATACCTATAGTTGGATGCCTACGGGAGGCACTGCTATTACTACTAATTCGCTGGCTGCAGGAAGTGTATCTGTTATTGTAACAGACGCAAAGGGATGTACTAAAACAGCCATCAC
>JAYVDU010000055.1:0-1983 GCA_043749245.1 Bacteroidota bacterium
TGAATTGAAAACTGTATATCGAAAAGATATTGGCATATCTTTCTTAAGTTCTATTCTTATTATAGGTGCAGCAAAATACTTTTTTAATTCTAATTATCACAAATATTATCAGATTACATATTTTCTATTCACTCTGATAGTTTCATACTTTACAATAATTGTTTTTACTAAAGATTATTATTTAAGTGGTATCGGTTTTATCAAAAAGAGCTATAACTATTTATTAGTTAAACAAGTAGTTAAACTTTAATGCTAAACATAATATTGTTAACATTTCAATGTCGTTTATGATTTAACCTAAAATTATAAGAAATATTTATGAATAGCTTTCCTCGTTTTATCGCATTTTATTTACCTCAATTTCATCCCATCCCTGAAAACAATGAATGGTGGGGAGAAGGTTTTACAGAATGGACGAATGTAGGCAAGGCGAAACCATTGTTCAAGGGACACGATCAACCTAAAATTCCAAGCTCTCTTGGATATTATGACCTTAGACTGCCTGAAAGTCGTGAAGCACAAGCAAATTTAGCAAGAGAATATGGAATAGATGGGTTTTGCTACTGGCATTATTGGTTTGGTAAAGGTAAACGTTTACTTGAAAGACCCTTCAACGAAGTCCTCTCAACTGGGAAACCTGATTTTCCTTTCTGCCTCGGTTGGGCTAATCATTCTTGGAAAGCAAAGACATGGTCTATAGAAAAAGGGAAAGATAAATTATTAATTCAACAGGAGTATCACGGTATTGAGGATTACACAAACCATTTCTATGATGTCTTACCTGCATTTATTGATAAAAGATACATTAGAATTAATAATAAACCTCTTTTTTTAATTTGGGATCCAAGAGATATTCCAGATGCTTCCTTATTTATTGAACACTGGAATAAACTCGCAACTGAAAATGGATTGGATGGTATTCATTTCGTCGCTTGGTCATTTGAAAAAAAGGATCTAAATCATTTTATAAATTTAGGTTTTAACTCTGTAAGCTTAGATTACATCAAAGGTGTATTTAATAATAGGAGTTTTTTAAACAAAATTTTATCTAAAACTTTAAAGGTGTTAAAGGGAACTCCAAGTTATATTGAATACAAAGAATACATGGAATATGTTTTAAAAAATTTGATAATAGATGATAGAATATTCCCTTCAATTGCACCAAATTTTGATCATTCACCAAGGAGTGGTAAACTTGGAGCAATTTTAGTGAATGATTCTCCGAAATTATTTGAAAAATTTTTGAAATTAATATTTGATAAACTATCTGAAAAAAATCAAGAAACAAATATAGTTTTCCTGAAATCTTGGAACGAATGGGGTGAGGGGAATTATTTAGAACCTGATTTAAAGAACGGGAAAGGCTTTTTAGAAGCAATAAAAAAATCTAAACAAAATTATTCCTAAACAAAATTTTGAGTGCTCCAAAGTTGGGCGGAATAGTTAATTGCTATTTAAAGCAAATACAGATTATCGCTTATTTATGTATTTTATTTTTTATTGTAACTGATTATCAAATTAGGTTTACTTCGTTAAAAATATTTGCGTTTTTTTTTGCAATACTCATACTTAACATTTCAACTAATCCTAACTCAATATTAAAGTTAGAAAATAAAGTACTTAATTTTTTAGGGAAAATTTCATACTCAATATACATGTGGTGTGGTGTGGTGTGGTGTGGCAATTATTATTGCTCTATAAATGGCACGTTATTTTAAACCCGAGATGGATACACTCTACTCAAATCTAATCTACTATATTCTGACATTTACATTCACTTTTATCTTTTCGGGTATGAGTTATATTTATTTTGAAAGCCCAATTTTAAAATTTAAAAGTAGATTTACAAAAGTACTTAGCACAAACTAAACAATACTTTTAACTCTACCATATTAAAACTAATAAAATGTTATTATCATTTTTGAAAAAAAGCATTTTCAAAGAGAACTCTACACATAGAATTTTTTTTGGTGTAATGAAGGG
>JAYVDU010000056.1:0-1977 GCA_043749245.1 Bacteroidota bacterium
TATAAAAAAGAAAACAGAGCAATATAAAGAAACCTTATATGAATTTGATTTAAGCTCGGATACCCCTTTATTTATTGATGTTCCGCCACTCTTAGAAAAGGAATTATTTATTGAAATAGATAACAATGACAATCCTCCTTTAGAAATTGAATCCATTTCCTGTAAACAATTAGCTTCATATTTAATTTGTGATTTTAAAGCAAATCACACCTACACCTTAATGTGCGGAAACCAACTCTTAAAAACTCCTGAATATGATCTCATAAATTTTGTATCGCAAGTGCCGCAATTACTACCAGAGGCTTCCGTTAGCCCCATAACAAAACTAAAAAACATAACACCCGTTGAACTAAAAAAAGAAATATCATTTTTTGAAACCAAGCAATTTTTATGGCTCTGCTTAGCTATAGGCGCTATTGCTATCTTTTTGTTTTCGAAAAGTTTATTAAAAGATATGGGAAGCGATAAAAATAAGTAATTAAAACAACATAGGTACATAGTTCACATAGAATGCTTGTTATATCAAATGTTTCCATGCGATTAGTTTTTAACACAGAGTTTAAGGAGTTTATGAGTTCACAGAAGAATTTAACAATTAACTCATCTTTCATAAATCCTCCGTTTCTCTGAATCTCTGTGGTTTAAAATGGACTATGTATTAAACACGTGTGGGATTATCAGCAAAATCTAAAAAAATGATTATTTTTGAAAAACTAAATTCACATGGAAGGCTATATAAAATCAGATATTCAAAATGGTATAGGAACCATTACTTTTTTTCACCCTCAAAGTAACAGTATGCCAGGCGCTTTATTACGCCAATTAGCGCAGGACATCTCCACTATGGGTAATGATGCAAACGCTAAAGTCATTATCTTAAAAAGCGAAGGAGAAAAATCTTTTTGTGCAGGCGCAAGCTTTGACGAATTAATTGCAATTACAGATTTAGAAACGGGTAAAAAATTCTTTTCGGGTTTTGCGATGGTTATTAATGCCATGCGTCAAGCTCCAAAATTTATATTAGCTCGTGTGCAAGGTAAAGCCGTTGGTGGCGGTGTAGGAATTGCGTCAAGTGCCGATTATACCTTTGCTGTTAACAGTGCGTCCATCAAATTAAGCGAATTAGCTGTTGGTATAGGTCCCTTTGTGGTTGGTCCGGCCGTCGAACGCAAAGTAGGAACGTCTGCATTTTGTCAGTTAACCATTAATGCTACAGAGTGGCAAACAGCTCAATGGGCTAAAGAAAA
The DNA here is from genome assembly GCA_043749245.1 of Bacteroidota bacterium. GTDB lineage: Bacteria > Bacteroidota > Bacteroidia > B-17B0 > Aurantibacillaceae > UBA4416. The sequence goes on from JAYVDU010000056.1 coordinate 1,248, forward strand.
AGGCCTGTATGCCGATTTATTTGCAACCTCCGAAGAAATGGACACTGCTATTAATACACTGGCTGTTAAATTGGCTAATAGTAACCCTGAAGCAATGGCTTTATTAAAAAAGGTAATGTGGGAAGGAACAGAAAATTGGGATACCTTATTGATTGAAAGAGCTGGTATGAGTGGGGCCTTAGTGTTATCTGAATTTACAAAAAATGCCATTAACTCTTTTAAACAAAAAGCGTAATCTAATTTTGCTTTTTAGCTTCAATTAATTATATTTATCTTTTAATAATAATAGCACGTATGATTAAATCTATACTTATCGCATTAGCAGTTACAGTTTCTGCATTACAATTACAATCTCAAACCGAAGAGCCTCGTGAGCTTAATTGTTATAATAAATGGTCGGTTAAGTTTGACGAAAGAGGCGCAGAAGAGGTTGCTGATGGGGTTTATACAGATGTTATTATTACATCCCGTACGGGCGCAAAAGCTAGCTGTTATAGTGGCAAAGCCGAAGTAAGCGGTCATAAATTATTACGTTGCTACATTATTTTAGAAGATGGTACTTATGAAGAAGTAAAACGTACTTGGAAAAACAACTCCAACAAAGATATTTCAATTATTAATGGCATCAGCTCATCTATGGTTACTGTTCATAATGAATTAATTAATGTGCTTTGGCCTAAAAAAATTAAGGCTAAAAAAGCTGCTGCCAAAAAAGCACCAGATCCAACAG
>JAYVDU010000057.1:0-6842 GCA_043749245.1 Bacteroidota bacterium
ATTTCTGATTGCATCATTCTTTTAGATAACAGAGTTGACGAAGAAATATCCGTTCGTAGAATTCGGGTCGTTAAATATCGTGGTTCAAATCATGGAACAAATGAATATCCATTTGTAATTGATGAAGACGGGCTTTCAGTAATGCCTATCACTTCTGCAGGACTCGATCAACCTGGCACAGCCAAAAGAGTTTCAACCGGAATTCCATCGCTTGATAAATTATTTAAGAGTGTTGGTTACACTAAAGGTAGTACCATACTTACTTCTGGAACTGCCGGTACCGGAAAAACAAGTTTAGCTGCTGCATTCGCAATAGAAACATGTAAACGTGGAGAACGATGTCTTTTCTTATCTTATGAAGAATCAGCGGGGCAACTTACTCAAAACATGAAATCCATAGGTTTTAATTTCGAACCATTGATAAAAAAAGGACTCTTAAAAATTGTGTCAACCAGACCTACTTTTTTTGGTTTAGAAAAACATTTACTCGATTTATATAAGACCATTGAAGAATTTAAACCAACATCTGTTGTAATAGATCCACTCACAAGTTTGATTGGAGAAGGAAGCCCACGTGAAGTTCGTTCAATGATTACTCGTATGATTGATGTTTTAAAAACACAAGGAATAACCGGATTTTTCACAAGTCTTGTTTCATCAACCGCACAAAATGACACAAGTGGTGAAATTGGTGTATCTTCATTAATTGATACTTGGATTGTAGTTAGAGAATTAGAAGAAAAAGTGGGTAAAAAACGTATTCGCGGACTTTACATTGTTAAATCTCGTGGCACAGGTCACTCTAGTGACATACACAAATTGATTTTGAGTGATAATGGAATCTCCTTAGAACCAATGGAAGCTAATATTACTTCAACCTCTGATCCAAAAAAGAAAATAGGCAGCGGTATTACTGGAAAATTAAAGAAGACAAATAAAAATACTTAATGAAAGCTGGCGGACGCATCGGTGCATTACATCCTAAATACATTGTAGGCATTGGCGGTTCAGCTGGAGCACTTAATGCATATAAAAATTTATTGGAAGCCCTTCCGTTTGATACAGATTTGGCTTTTGTAATTATTTCTCACATGAGTCCGAGCGCTTATAGCCAGTTAGCTTTAATTTTGTCTCGTCACACAAAAATGCCGGTAATCGTGGCTTCCATGAAGATGCCGGTAATGAGAAATCATGTCTATGTGATTCCTAATGGCGCAGATCTTCTTATTGAAAACTATACCTTCAAAGTTTTATCTCCACGTTCCATTGGGCACAAGCAAATAGATGTATTTTTTGTTTCTTTAGCCGAGGCAATGTGTATACGTGCAATTGGCATTGTCTTATCCGGTTATAATGGAGATGGCACAGAGGGATGCAAGCAAATCAAAGCAAAAGGAGGAATAACTTTTGCTCAGGACGTTTCTGCCGAAGTGCCCCACATGCCAAACATTGCGCAGGCTTCGGGCTGTATTGATTTCGTTATGTCTCCCCAAAAAATTGCAGCTAAACTAAAAAAGTTGGCTACAGCACTTAAAACTTAAAAACGAAGTCAAAACTATCCAAAAGTTTCTAAATTAAAAATAAAGAAAAAGTGTAATGATGAATTTAACTTTATTCAATCTCTTTTATTAAAAATCATTTTTATTAAAAATCATTTTTATTGAATTACGAAAGACTTGATGAATGTATAGTAGCATTAATTTTATTAAATAATTCTTGGCTATCTAAAGTAATGTTTGCTTTTACTTTTTCGCATTGCGCTACTTCTTTTGAATTTATTCCAGTTGTATTCATTGATTTTTTTAGATGCTTGATTACAACTTGGCAATCATGCCAATTGCCTAATATCTCAGGCAAAACATCCATATTTGAAAGTGATTTTTCTTTCTTGCCTAAATTTAGACTTTTCGTATTATAATTAAACTTTTTTAATAGCTTACGAAGTGCATGAACCTGTTCTGTTTCTAAATTACCTTGACTAAGAAGTTTTTCAATTTTATTTTTTTTCTTCTTCATATAATTCTTCACCTTTTTTTTATCCATCTTTGCAACAAAGGGAATAATTTCATGATACTTTTTTTTCAATTCCGAAACAACCTTTTTATTTACAATAGAAAAATAATCTTTTTGTTCTTGCAAACGGATTTTTTTTAAGCTATCACTATATTCCGTGAGTAAATTATCAAGAAAATATTTTTTAAGCATTGCCTCTTCAACCTGGAGCTCTCTCACCTTTCCTGCATGTTTAAAAATCAATTTAAATGGCTTAAATGTTTTTTTATTCTTAAAATCTTTAGAGCAAAATTTTATCAAATCAAAAAAAGCATCCAACTTTTTAAGTTCAATGCGAAGTTTGTGAAAAGTGGCAGGTGTATACAACCGCTTAGGTTTTTGCAATAGAGAATTAATAGCGGCTCTCTGGTTATTTAAATATTTTGTTTTTAGCTTCATTTGTATTTTTGTTATGTATAATAATCCTCTGTAATATGCAATTGAGTTTTAAGTCAGTTGCGAAGTTAGTGTAAGTCAAATAAATTATAGCGTTCTTCTATCTAATTTTGGCAATAACCATTTGTTATTATTGTATGAAATAAATATAATTTTTTCTTTTTAATTATTTCTTTTTAATTATTTTATTTAGATATTTTTTTATCCAATTTTTTAATTTCATTCATTATTACAAATACCAAAATACTTATAACTGAAGCAAAAAAGCACCAAACGGAAACAAAATAATTTTCATAAAATGCAATTGTAATAATGTAAGAAATTAAAATTGCTAATCCCAAGAGCCACATCCTTTTAATAGTAGAAAAAAAAGGTGGAACAATCGTTGCAATAAAATAAAATACACCGCCTGCAAGAGTTAATGCTAAAGGATAATTTTGTTCGTATGAAATATGATAACCAATTATCTTTGCTTGAACATTATATGAAAATAAACAATATGCCATATAGAATGATAACAACACTCCTACAATAACTAATAACTTTTGTATTGTTTTACGTTTATCTTCCTTCTCGGCCAATAGTATTGCCAGAGGAACCCATACTGGCCAAACAATTTGCGCTATAAATAAAAAAATATAGGTTGTAACTTTTTGTAATGAAGCATAAATTGGGTTTGATAAAGCTAACCATAAGAAGCCTTCTGTAATTTGTTGAACAGAAAAAATTAAAGGAATACTTGCAAAAACAATCTGTGACGGAGATTGGACTTTTTTTATTGACGCAACACCTATTGCTGAAAGAACAATACCTGCACCAAAACTTGCTTCAACTGAAAAACACATAAGTTTTTAAAATATTATAGGTTTAGAAATTAATTTTATAAATATTTACAATCTGTTGTTCTCTTTTTTAATTTTAAAATTAATTTAATGTTCTACTTTAAATATTTTCTGAAAATAAATGCAGTTGTTTTATGTTGTTTTATAACTCCTGTAAGTAAATCCTTAACATCTCCGCTGTTCTTTTCTTCGTCGCATTCTTCAACAACTTTTCCAAACTGTTTAATCATCCATTCATCATCACCTAATAATTATTTAATCATTTTTTTTGAAAACTATTTATCGATTAATTTTTAAATCATTTTTAGAAGTGTAACCCCCCTGGTTATGACTATTTTTTTACCTTTAACTCTGCTTAACCGTTCAATTACTGAATTATTTTTTACACCATTTTTTATTGACATTGAAATAATTTCTGAATCTTTATAAAACTTTCACTAAGTATATTACCTATCAATCATAAATTTTCAATTTAATTTTCTTTAGGAGTGTCTGGCTTTATAACAGGAGGCTCGACAATCCTTGTTGGATCATTTTTTTCTGGTTCGTTTACACCAGGTACTATTTTAGTAGGATCGTTTTCAATATCTGGTTTTGTTGGGTTATTTTTTTCGGGCTTGTTAGGTAACGGATTACCAGGTTTTCTTTGTAGGTCTTCTCTTTTTTTGCCAAACGATGGTTGTTCCGACTTACTATCAGCTTGTTTGCTGGATTGGATGTTTTGAGTTGTTTTCATTTTTACTTAGATTTTGTAATTGATAATTGACAATCAAAGGTGAGTAAATAAAGGACCTTAGATATTACGAAATTTTTGTAATAAATTACATTATTCCCACATTACGGTGGTTTTATGAGATCAAAAGAAACCAACAATTCAATAATTTAATTATCACAAAATTCGAAAAATTAATCACTAACAATTTTAAAAAACGAATTAATGCCATTGAATATTTATCTGTTTTTTTGCATTTCCCGTTTTCGCTCACAGGGTTTTTATTTGAGTTATTATTGTGAAATACCCTACTCCAAAGCTACATTAAGTAACATGTAGGCATAAAATAAATAATTTAATCAATTTAACAGAATGCACCTCTCCATCAATTAAAACAACCTAATAAACAAAAGTTCCAAACGATTAATTTTATATGCTAACAAACACCTTAAAATTATCTTTATTGCATAAAATAATTTTCGCCCCATAATAATTGTAAATCCTAACGGATACAACTCCATTATTTAGTGTCAGCAAGAAAACTCCAATTAGATTGTTTGTTACTATTTTTAATGAAATTGATATACAGTATTTATTTTATTGATAATACTAACGTTAAAGGGAATTCTATTTTTTATATCTGATAGTCGACTTCGCACAATAGTTATCGGGACTAATTGACACTGTTCCTTCATTGCTATTGCGCCTTAGAGTGAGCAGCAATCTGATGGTATAATACCAATATTCGTTCTAAAACACTCAAATAAACTCATTCTTTTTCACCTCACGCTTAGGCGTGATCAAAAAATAGTTCCTTAGCTCAGGCTATGCAAGGCTTTTTCATCATCGTCTTTGCTAAAAAATAAATTCTTTTCTATAGTATATTTTAGAAAAAAAACTGCTATAAGAAATTGCCTCGCCGTATTTCCTTGCAATGACTCGTAACTTCGGCAATTAAAGTTTTTGCAGGACAAGCTGAATTAAAAATTAATCTTCTTCATCAAATTCTAATTCTGCATCTTTTTCCCAAATTTCCATTTCGCAAGGCTTGCAGTTAAATTTTAATTTATACTCCAATTCCCCTTGTTTTAAAATGAGAGGCTCAACTACTTTTTCACCCATCGTGTCTTTTTGAAAACTAGCGCATTTTCCTAACTCGTACTTTACACAGTATTTAGTGGTCATCACACGTGATTTTCCTGGATCCCATTGTAATTCAAATGCTTTTTCAATGTCTGTTACACCATGTCTTTTGTAAAATTCTTTGGCCAAACGATTCGATACATTGTATGTAAAATCTAATTGAGAAACCGGATAAGGATGTTCTGTTTTTGTAATTTGAAATTCTTCGCGATGGTAATCTTTTAATCTAATATCAATAAGCTGTTCTAAAACGACTCTTCTTATTTCATTGATTTTAGAAATAGGTAAAAACCAATTTTGAGAAAACTCAACGTTGATATCGTCCACTATAAAAGGTGTGTTACCTGTTTTGGATAAATTCTTTTTAATATTAGGAATGGTGGATTCTTCATTCTTTGCTAATTCTTTTGCCGATACAAAAGACGATACATATTGATGTCCATCTTCATCAGTAGCCAACAATTGAAAGCCATCATTGGTTTCGCTAAACGTTAGGTTAACACCAATTTTACGAATAGTGCTGTCGTCTCGCTCTACTAAACGGTTAAACTCTGCGTCTGAATTTCTGTAAATAATGGTTCCTGGTTTAATCGACTTTAATGTATTAGGAACAACAATGTTATTAATGATGATGTTAATTTGCATTCCATCCGGTTCATTGTTATCATTAATAAAACAAAGGCCATCACCGTTATTGAGCTTCTCATAATTTTCAATCACATAGCCATTGGCTTTTGTTTCAATTAACTTTCCGATTAATTGTCCCTGTGATTTTGGGCTGTCCCATGAGCCAATTTTTTCGGTGCGTTTGTTTACGAAATAGTCGGTGTAGCCTCTGTTAAAGCTTCTATCCATTTCGGCTTCAAAGTTATAAAAGGTTCTGCCCGAAGATGCTTTTTGATATTGATTGTTATTCTCTAAAAAGGCATCTAATTTTTTACGTAAATAAGAGGTATTATTTTTAACGTACACCATATCTTTTAAGCGTCCTTCTATTTTAAAAGAAGTAACACCAGCTTCTACTAAGTTTGGCAATTGATCACTTAAGTCTAAATCCTTTATCGATAATAAATGGCTATTAGCAATTAATGTTTTTCCAGTACCATCAACTAAATTATATGGTAAGCGACAGTTTTGAGCACAAGAGCCTCTATTAGCACTACGTTCCCCATTAGCGATACTCATATAGCAATTGCCACTGAACGATACGCACAACGCACCTGATACAAAAAACTCTAACTCTACATCAGTTTCATTACTAATATCTTTAATCTGATCTAAATTTAATTCTCTGGCTAATACCACACGTTTCATTCCGGCATCTGCCAAAAACTTCACATGTTTAGGATCTCTGTTATTAGCTTGGGTACTGGCATGAATAACGATTGGAGGTAAATCCATTTCTAATACTGCCATATCTTGCACTATTAGCGCATCAACACCAATAGCATACAATTGATGTATTAATTTTTTACAATCTTCTAATTCATTATCATACAAAATAGTATTAACTACCACAAACACCTGAGCTTTAAATAGGTGAGCGTATTGTACCAATTCTTCAATATCCTCCACCGAGTTAGTAGCATTGGTGCGAGCGCCAAACAGAGGCGCTCCAATATATACGGCATCAGCACCCGCATTGATGGCAGCCATCCCTTGTATTAAGTTTTTTGCAGGGGCTAAAATTTCAACTT
>JAYVDU010000058.1:0-19341 GCA_043749245.1 Bacteroidota bacterium
TGAATTATTAATTGATTATGGTACAGGCAACGCCAAAGTTAGTAACGAAGAATTAACGGCTAATAAAGACCGTATTGTAAATACTCTTAAAAATTACGGGATCGAAATTGCGCGTATTTCCGCAACAGTAGGGCCAACGGTGACCTTGTATGAAATTGTACCAGCAGCAGGCGTTCGTATTTCTAAAATTAAAAATTTAGAAGATGACATCGCACTAAGCTTAGCAGCCCTTGGTATTCGTATTATTGCGCCAATACCTGGCAGAGGAACTATTGGTATTGAAGTGCCAAACCAAACCCCTGAAATGGTTCCGATGCGTAACATCATTGCTTCCGAAAAATTCCAAAATACGACACATGATCTACCTATTGCTTTAGGTAAAACCATCAATAACGAAATTTTTATTGCAGATTTAGCTAAGATGCCACACTTGCTTATGGCTGGTGCTACGGGGCAAGGAAAGTCGGTTGGATTAAATGCGATTTTAGTTTCTTTGTTGTATAAAAAACATCCGGCACAAATAAAGTTTGTGTTAGTAGATCCTAAAAAAGTAGAACTAACGTTGTTCAATAAAATTGAACGTCACTTTTTAGCAAAGCTACCAAACTCCGAAGATGCCATTATTACTGATAACACGAAGGTTATACATACTTTAAATTCTTTATGTATAGAAATGGATAACCGTTATGCATTATTGCAAGATGCGCAAGTGCGTAACATCAAAGAGTATAATGTTAAATTTATCAATCGTAAATTAAATCCAAACGAAGGACATAAATACTTACCATACATTGTATTGGTAGTAGATGAGTTTGCTGATTTAATTATGACTGCCGGTAAAGAAGTGGAAACGCCGATTGCTCGTTTAGCTCAATTAGCGCGTGCTATCGGTATCCACTTAATTATTGCGACACAGCGTCCATCCGTTAATATTATTACAGGTACGATTAAAGCTAACTTTCCGGCACGTATTGCCTTCCGTGTTACAAGTAAAATTGATAGTCGTACCATTTTAGACTCAGGCGGTGCTGAGCAATTAATAGGTAGAGGGGATATGTTATTAAGTACAGGAAATGATTTGATACGTATACAATGTGCCTTTGTAGATACGCCAGAGGCTGAAAAAATTACTGAGTTTATTGGGTCGCAACGTGCTTATCCTTCTGCCTTTTTATTACCAGAGTATGTGGGCGAAGATGGTTCGTTAGGAAAAGACGAAGTTGATTTAAGTGAGCGTGATAAAATGTTTGAAGAGTCGGCTAAATTAGTCGTGCAATTCCAACAAGGCTCTGCATCATTCTTACAACGTAAATTAAAATTAGGTTATAATCGTGCAGGTCGTATTGTCGATCAGCTCGAAGCAGCCGGAATTATTGGTGGTTTCGAAGGATCTAAAGCGCGTGAGGTTCGTTGCAAAGACATGGCTCAGCTTGATGAAATTATTAGAAACATCAAAGGATAGATTTTAAAAGACCTTCAAGGTTTTCAAAACCTTGAAGGTCTGCCAGCATACTAGCTCATACAAGCTGCTCTCAGCATTTGCATATACTGCAATCCTTTTTGTCGCGCTAATGCAATGTTATGTTCAGGAATTAATTCAGGAGATGGATACAATGCCAAAGCCTTTGTTAAACTATCTTCACGCAATACGTGCAACATCGGATAAATAGAGCGATTGGTATAATTGGCAGCATCATCACTGTCGGAACCATCAAAACAATAATCGGGATGAAAACTAGCTACCTGATAGATGCCATCGTAATCTTCTTTAGTGATGGTGTTTTCAGCCTTTTTCACTAGTTGCAAATAGACTTTGAAATCAACAAAGTCATTGGCGAAAATAAGGAAGGTTGTTTCGATGTCTTCGTGATCATTTAAGAATTCAAACTCTTGAACAAGTGCTTCTAAACTTTGTTTAACGCCTACTTCTTTCAAAACAATATAACGCACACTTTTTTTAAGAAGAGCCTTAGAGGCGAAGGGACAAAAATTTAAGTCAATCACCACAGACTTGATCCACTTTTCGGTATGCTGTATGATCTCTGATTCCATCAAAGCACCACCTTATCTTTTTGATACACATCAATACACACCAACATGGCCACAAATCCCCAAAACGGAACAGAGGCCTTATCGGTATCTAAGAAGTTATTTAAGAAGCCATGCACGAAATAGGTACTCAATCCCATCAATATACATATTGTTAGTATTTTTAAAGGCCTCTCTTTAATCGTATATATTAAACGATAACCTAAAAACATCACTGCTAAAACCAGCGATAGAACAATGAGAGCACCCACTAAACCTTGTTCGGATAAAGGACCTAAATACTCACTATGCGCATTTCCCTTATTACCATAGTTAGTAGAGATAACTGTTTTTTGACTACTTTTTTGATAAGGTGCATACAAAAATTGATACGTGCCCGGACCATGCCCTAAATAAGGCTTTTCTTCAAACATACGTAAGGCGCAACTCCATCTGTTTAAACGCTCTACATTTGATACGTCGGTTGATATGTTTGTCATGGACTCAATGTTTGCCATAAAATCGCCATCCGAGTCGGTATTGTTTCTTCCCAATACCATCAGCAATTCCGATTGAAATGATAAGAAAATTAATGCGCCTCCAAGAATTGTAAAAAGAATCGTACGAAACTTTAAACCAACTATTAGGGTTGCCAATACACCTAAAGAAACAGCTAAACTAAGCCATCCAGCGCGTGCATACGACACAATAATAGAAATTAAAAAAATCGTAAGCAAAGCTAAACTCAAGGTTTTTATTTTGATAGGAATGCCTTTCATTAGAACTAATCCACAGGTAATAGGAATATACATTGCTAAGGCTGCGCCATAAGCCGTATGGTCATTATAAAAAGGTGATACAATCCAATCGGCTGTTTTTTCGTCGAAGCCATAAGCGGCATGTTTTACTGTTGTAATAATGGCAACAATAGCTAAGGCAACAGCATAAAATAACAGATGATTGATGATAGCTTGTTGCTTTTTAAAAAACTGAGTGGCAATAAAATAACAAGAGGTTAAAAACCAAGTTCGTGCTAATATAAATTTGATAGAGATGATCGGTAATTCGCTGGTAATGGTTGTTAATAGCATCCAAGCCATTTGAATAAAAATAATAATCGTAATAGGATGTCTTAAAATTCGTTTATCCGTGATACCATTACTGACTTCATTTAAAAAATACACAAAGGTAATACCTATCATTAAAGGCTCTGAAGGCAAACTTAAATTTAAGCCTTCTGAATAACCTAATTCTTTAAGCGTAATAGCTAAGGGCGTAGAAAATACCATGAGATACATGATTTTTTCTATATCGAAAACGGCTAAAAGTATAACTAAAATAAGTGCAGGTAGTAAATTATAAAAATAAAAATTGCCTCTATCAAATACCATTACATAAGAGTTTATTAAAATGTAGCTAACTACAATAAAATAAAATACATAAGTATTTTTAATCTTTAACAAATTAGTTTTGTTTTTTAGTATTAAACAAAAGTATCGTTAATGCTAATAAAAGCGAAGATAACGTAAACAGAACAACAATAACCATACGCAACGGAGCACATTTTTTATCAGGTAGATTGGCTTTTGATACAATAGTGGTAAAAGTCAATGTGCCGTTATAATCTACCAGATTTTTATCGTAAAGTAATTTCAGTTCCTTGTAAGAGTTAGTCTCTACTTTCAATTGATTTTGAAGTATAGTATATTCTCCTCCATGCTCTTGTAATCCTTTTAATATTTTATTATCCGTTTCAGACATAGATTTACCTAAGCGCTTACTAATTACTTTAGATTGAGCCTTCACATCTAATAATCCGTATGTGATACGAATGTATTTTAGTTTGGATTCGATTGAATCAATTTCTGTTTCTTTTATTTTTAGTTGATTATAATATGTTTTCACATATTCTCCTACCATATTTTTTTTAATTTGTAGAATTAATTTATTGGTTTCTTCAACAACAGTATTTGCCATACTCTGCGCTAATTTAGGCGACACATCAATCACTTCAATATCTACAGATTCGTATAATGTGCTACTGGCCGAAAAATTTGAGTTGTAATATTCGTTGAATTTAGAAACCGCTCTTTCCTCCGTGGAGTCTATACCGTAGTGATTATATAAATTAAAACGTTTAGCTATTGTATTTTTTAATTCTTCGCTATTGATAAATTGCAGCAATTGTTCGGTGTTAGATTCATTGCTGAACGGTATTAAATTAGAAGGAAAAATAACGGTTGATGATTTATATTTTGGTGAAATAAAAAGCGGAGAAGAAAAAAAACTGGATGCAATAATTGCCACAACAGCTACAATGGAAAGTTTTTTCCATTGAGTAAATGCAATTTTAGCAATAGCAACTGTATTGATGTTTTCCATGTGTCGTTTTATTTTTATTATTCTTTGGATTGAAGGACTATTTTTTTTTTAATCTCTATCAATTTATCTGAAAACATCAGGTACAACAAGGCAAGTAAAAATGCCGAAACTGTAGGGACAATAACAATTATTGCCCGAACAGGTCTAGCCTTTTTTTCGTTAGTAGTTGCTTTATCAACTATAAACTTAGACGGTAAATGTTTAGTGTAATTAACTACAGCCTCATCATATTTTTGCTTAATCAAAGGATACTTCAAACGATACTTTCTTAAATTTTGGAAAACACCCTCGTATGCCAAACCATATTTACTAAGGTTATCTAACTTTACTTGTAAATTCGCAATAGCAGATCTGTCTCCTTTAGATACAGCCTTTGCCATAACTTTAGAGTATGCGTTAATTTCTGCTTTATAATCTAACACACCTAATACGCGTATTTTTTGTAGGCTATCTTCTAATTCCGTAATACGTGTAATGGTATTGGCATATTCTTCTTCAACAATCGTTAGGGCTTGTTTAGCTACTTCTTTAGTCATTCTAAACTTAACAGAATCTGCATAACTGACAATAGAATTAGCAATTTTAGCGGCTCTTGCTGCTACATAATCATATACATCAATTTTGATAGAAACATAATCCGTACGTTTAAACGATACCATTTCGCTCCATTTTAATTTCAAATAATGATCTGCGTACTCGCCTTCTTTATTTATTTTCCAATTCTCCCATAAATTATAATCGTCGGCAACACGTTTTCGTATTTCGGTTGAATTTAATATCTGCAATAATTTTTCGGCATCATCTTCATCACCCAATTCCATATAATCCTCTTGATTACCTATGTTTTGTTCTACCAATAATTTAGATACCGAAAAAGTACGCGCAGGAAAAATAACTGCTGTTGCTATATATTGCGGTGAAATTAAGAATGAGCACACAATTGAAATCACAGCGGCTAATAGAGTTACGATAATTAAGGGCTTACGCCACTTATACATCTTTGCTAATAATTTTATCGATTCGTTATTAATGTTTGATTCGTCCATCCCTCAAATATACTATTTTATCATTTATACTTTATAAATCTGAAAATTGATTTTATATTAATTAACCCTGAAACAAAAGCCCACAACCCACAAAACACGCTCATAATGGAAAAGTTAATCATCCAATTAGACGTAAAGGATTTTGAAAAATAATTAAAGGCTACAATTCCAATAATGAAAATAAACAAGGCCAATATCAAACGAACATTTGTTTTAAACTTAAATATTTTACAGGCAAAATAAATTTGGATACCGGCCGTAAAAAACTGTGTAATAAGGCTACTAAAGGCGCTTCCCATGGCTTTGTACTGAGGAATCAATATAAAATTTAAAATTAAATTGATACAAATACCAATGATGGCCATAGTATTCAATTGTTTTAAATTTCCATTGGCCGTTAATAATGTGCCGAAAATATAAGTTGTAGAAACAGCTGTAAAACAAAACATCAAAATACTAAATTCGGTAGCGGAATCAGTTACGCCATGATTGATGAGTGATGATAATTCATTGGCATAAAAAAAGCAACCAACCGATACAATAAGCGCAGGCGTTACTAAGAGAATAAATGCCAGTTTAACCAATTGCTCAACATTTTCTTTGTATTTAATCATACGGCTAAAAACAGGGAGTAATTGCACCGAAAATAAATACGCAATCATATTTCCTGCATCTAACAAACGAAAGGCTTTGGCATAAATACCAGCTTGCTCCGCCCCTTCGCCAGTAGGTAATATACGCTCTATCATAACGGCATCTAATCGATTGTAGAAAGTCATTAATAAAACCAATACAGCAAAAGGAAAACTTTGTTTCAATATCATTAAACTGAAAGGCCAGTTCCAAGTAAATTTAAAATGATCTGTTTTAAAATATACAGTTGAAAAAGCAATACCTGCGGTTAATACATAACCTATGGTTTGAGCGTATACAAAGGTCATAATGTCTATTTGTAATCCAAACCATCTAAACAATAACATTAAACACAAGCCTATCATAATAACCCTATCGGCTACCGAAACAAAACTATCTGTTTTAAATAAATGTAAGCCCAATAAATTAGACCGCAAATATGCAATCATGCTAATTAAAAATTGATTAACCGCCAATATCGATAGGAGTTTCATGTAACGGTATTCGTAACCCATAACAAAACCTAACAAAATAGTGACCGCTAAATAAATTACGCCTAAAGCCAACTTCAATGAAAATAAGCTACTAAAGTGCTTTGTTAATAAATGATTGTTTTGGGCTATATTTTTATTATTGAAATTAGTAACGCCAAAATCTAAAATAATATTGAGTAAAAAAGAAAAATTAAATAAAATGAAATACTCACCATAACCGGCATTTCCAACCGCATTTTGAACCGCAGGCTCTATCCCTAATGGCCAAAATGGTTTTATTAATAGATTGAGTACTATTAAAAAAGCAATATTTTTGACAAACTTTTTTTGATGCATTTTGTATTTAAATCGGGCAAAAAGCAAATATATCCTTTTACTTTATATTTGAAACATTATAGATAAATAGAACGTAACATTTCATGGTAAATTGTGCGTGTGTTTATAAAAACAGCGTTATTTTCGCTGGTGTTTCCAACGCCTGTGACTCCATAACCAAATTTCGGGTTGCGCTTTAATGTCTTTTTCTAACTGGCGCGTGTGCAATTCCGATATTTCACCTTCTTTGGTATTTTTAGGTTCATTAACTAATATTTCTGCATCTACTTCGTAATATCCACGCTTAACTCTATTAATAGTAACGTATACAATTGGATAGTTTAATTTTTGTGCAATTTTTTCGGTGCCCCAAAACACGGGAGTATCTTGGTTTAAAAAGGTTGTCCAATAAGCATTTTCTGGCGCAGGCGTTTGATCAGCGATAAAGGCCGTTGCATTAATTTCGTTTCTGTTACCAATCATACCGCGCATGGTGTCTTTCATAGCATATAATTTTGAACCAAAACGGGTACGCATATTATACATTAATTTATCAAAATGTTTATTAGTAAGGGGATGATAGATAACATATAATTGTTGTTTATTAACCAAACTAAATGTGTTACCTGCCCATTCCCAGTTACCAAAATGCCCCATTACCAATATGCAGGATTTATTTTGAGCATATAATTCATTAAAAAGTGCAATGGCTTTAGGGTTAAGTTTGCACCGCTTAATGGCTTCTTCCTTTGATATGGTAAGAGTTTTAAGTGTTTCTAAAAACAAATCAACTAAATAGTGATAAAATTGCTTTTCAATGTTTTTTAATTCTTCGTGTGTTTTTTCGGGAAACGAATTTTTAAGATTTTCATAAACTACTTTTTTTCGATAGCCAATAACACGGTATAATAAGAGGTAAATACCATCCGAAACCAAATAAAACAAGGGAAAAGGAAGTATAGATATCAAATAAAAAAATGGTAATGCCAAATAAAATCCTATTGTACTCATGGTTTAAAAATACAGTTTTTAAAGAAACTAGCGTATTTTATTCACAAAAAAGCGGAGTTTCAATTTTGTTTATTTATATTTAGGGTGCATTATATATACGACGATAAACTATGAGAAAATTATTTACGACATTTTGTTTTTTTGCAATCCTATCAAACATACAAGCTATTGATGCTGGTGATCAAGTAAAAATGGTTTTAGCTAAACAAAAATTATTTGCAGGACAATATTTAGGTGCGCTTAATATCTATAAGGAAGTCCTGCAAAAAAATCCAGAAGACGGAACAGTCTTATACTATATAGGTAAGTGTCAATTCGAATTAAAGCGATATGATGAGGCTACGGAAACACTTAAAAAATCAATTGCAACTAAAGTAGATGTGAAACCGGAAGCCCATTTATTAATGGGTAAAATTTATTTAACTGAAGAAAAAATAGATGAAGCATTATCTGAATTAAATACCTATAAAACGAGTGCAAGCTCCAAGCAAGCGCTAGAGGAAGATGTAGATTTATATATTAATCACTGTAATAATGCTAAAAAATTAATGGCAGCCCCAATCAATGTTAAAATTGAAAATATGGGAACGGCCATTAATACCAAATATGCTGATAAAACGCCGTGTATCAGTGCTGATGGAAAAAAACTCGTATTTACTTCTCGTCGCCCTGAAACTACTGATTCGCCAACGGATGTAGAAGGAGATGGTAGTTATTTTGAAGATATTTATATTTCAAATTGGGACACCATTAACAAGAAGTGGACCGATGCAGAAACTGTTCCGGGTAATGTAAATACAGACGCTCATGATGCCTGTACTAGCATATCTCCCGATGGAAAACAAATTTACATTTATAAAAATGATGTCAGAGATGTTGAATCTCGTGGAGGAGATATATTTGTATCTAAAGTAGTTAGTAATAAATGGAAAACACCTGAACCAATGGGGAAGCCAATAAACACAAGCTATTGGGAAGGTGGCGCTTGTATTTCTCCTGATGGAAAAACCTTATATTTTATTAGTGAACGTAAGGGTGGTTTTGGACATGCTGATATTTGGATGGTAACCCGTATATCTAAAACTGAATGGGGCAATCCGGTAAATTTAGGCGCAGAAGTAAATTCTGAATTTGATGAAGTAGGTGTATTTATAGCTCCTGATGCAAAGACGCTGTTTTTCTCGTCCAATGGAAAAGGCTCTATGGGTTCTTATGATATTTTTAAAACTGTTTATGAAAATGGCAAGTGGACTAAACCTGTTAATATTGGTTATCCGATTAATACAGTTAGTAGTGATGGGCCTTTAGTTGTGAGTGCAGATGAGCAAACAGCTTATATAGCAAGCGATCGAAAAGGTGGTTTAGGCGTTAGTGACATTTACAAAGTAGATATAAGTAATTATGGCATATTTGAAAAAGATGGACAAAAGAAAACGAATAGTGGCTTAAGTATTTTAAAAGGCGTTATTCGTGATGGCCATGAAGGTAGCGGTATTACTGCGGTAGATATACAAATAGTAGATGAAACAGGAGCTGTTGCTGCAACTACTGTAACTAATGAAAACGGAGAGTATTTCATTACACTTAAAGGAGGTATAACATACACGCTTAAAGTTTCTAAAAAAGGATATAAACCAGCAGAGGATAAAGTTGATTTAAAAACAGGTAAAAACGATACGTACGCTTTAGAAAAACAAATCATGCTTACTAAAGAAAAATAAACATAGCTTGTAAAATATTAATTAAAAAGCCTGTTTGAGATATCTCAAACAGGCTTTTTAATTAATATTTTACAAGCTATGTTTATTTTTCTTTAGTAAGCATGATTTGTTTTTCTAAAGCGTACGTATCGTTTTTACCTGTTTTTAAATCAACTTTATCCTCTGCTGGTTTATATCCTTTTTTAGAAACTTTAAGCGTGTATGTTATACCTCCTTTAAGTGTAATGAAATACTCTCCGTTTTCATTAGTTACAGTAGTTGCAGCAACAGCTCCTGTTTCATCTACTATTTGTATATCTACCGCAGTAATACCGCTACCTTCATGGCCATCACGAATAACGCCTTTTAAAATACTTAAGCCACTATTCGTTTTCTTTTGTCCATCTTTTTCAAATATGCCATAATTACTTATATCTACTTTGTAAATGTCACTAACGCCTAAACCACCTTTTCGATCGCTTGCTATATAAGCTGTTTGCTCATCTGCACTCACAACTAAAGGCCCATCACTACTAACTGTATTAATCGGATAACCAATATTAACAGGTTTAGTCCACTTGCCATTTTCATAAACAGTTTTAAAAATATCATAAGAACCCATAGAGCCTTTTCCATTGGACGAGAAAAACAGCGTCTTTGCATCAGGAGCTATAAATACACCTACTTCATCAAATTCAGAATTTACTTCTGCGCCTAAATTTACCGGATTGCCCCATTCAGTTTTAGATATACGGGTTACCATCCAAATATCAGCATGTCCAAAACCACCCTTACGTTCACTAATAAAATATAAGGTTTTTCCATCAGGAGAAATACAAGCGCCACCTTCCCAATAGCTTGTGTTTATTGGCTTCCCCATTGGTTCAGGTGTTTTCCATTTATTACTAACTACTTTAGATACAAATATATCTCCTCCACGAGATTCAACATCTCTGACATCATTTTTATAAATGTAAATTTGTTTTCCATCGGGAGATATGCTAGTACAGGCATCATGAGCGTCTGTATTTACATTACCCGGAACAGTTTCTGCATCGGTCCACTTCTTGTTAATGGTGTCCCAATTTGAAATATAAATATCTTCAAAATAACTACCATCTCCTTCTACATCCGTTGGCGAATCAGTAGTTTCAGGGCGACGAGAAGTAAATACGAGTTTTTTTCCATCAGCACTGATACACGGCGTTTTATCAGCATATTTGGTATTAATGGCCGTTCCCATATTTTCAATTTTAACATTGATTGGGGCTGCCATTAATTTTTTAGCATTATTACAGTGATTAATATATAAATCTACATCTTCCTCTAGCGCTTGCTTGGAGCTTGCACTCGTTTTATAGGTATTTAATTCAGATAATGCTTCATCTATTTTTTCTTCAGTTAAATAAATTTTACCCATTAATAAATGGGCTTCCGGTTTCACATCTACTTTAGTTGCAATTGATTTTTTAAGTGTTTCCGTAGCCTCATCATATCGCTTTAATTCGAATTGACACTTACCTATATAGTATAAGACTGTTCCGTCTTCTGGATTTTTTTGCAGGACTTCCTTATAGATATTAAGCGCACCTAAATATTGTCCTGCAAATAATTTTTGTTTAGCTAAAACCATTTTTACTTGATCACCAGCATCAATAGCTTGTATGTTTGATAGGATTGCAAAAAAACAAAATGTCGTAAATAATTTTCTCATAGTTTATCGTCGTATATATAATGCACCCTAAATATAAATAAACAAAATTGAAACTCCGCTTTTTTGTGAATAAAATACGCTAGTTTCTTTAAAAACTGTATTTTTAAACCATGAGTACAATAGGATTTTATTTGGCATTACCATTTTTTTATTTGATATCTATACTTCCTTTTCCCTTGTTTTATTTGGTTTCGGATGGTATTTACCTCTTATTATACCGTGTTATTGGCTATCGAAAAAAAGTAGTTTATGAAAATCTTAAAAATTCGTTTCCCGAAAAAACACACGAAGAATTAAAAAACATTGAAAAGCAATTTTATCACTATTTAGTTGATTTGTTTTTAGAAACACTTAAAACTCTTACCATATCAAAGGAAGAAGCCATTAAGCGGTGCAAACTTAACCCTAAAGCCATTGCACTTTTTAATGAATTATATGCTCAAAATAAATCCTGCATATTGGTAATGGGGCATTTTGGTAACTGGGAATGGGCAGGTAACACATTTAGTTTGGTTAATAAACAACAATTATATGTTATCTATCATCCCCTTACTAATAAACATTTTGATAAATTAATGTATAATATGCGTACCCGTTTTGGTTCAAAATTATATGCTATGAAAGACACCATGCGCGGTATGATTGGTAACAGAAACGAAATTAATGCAACGGCCTTTATCGCTGATCAAACGCCTGCGCCAGAAAATGCTTATTGGACAACCTTTTTAAACCAAGATACTCCCGTGTTTTGGGGCACCGAAAAAATTGCACAAAAATTAAACTATCCAATTGTATACGTTACTATTAATAGAGTTAAGCGTGGATATTACGAAGTAGATGCAGAAATATTAGTTAATGAACCTAAAAATACCAAAGAAGGTGAAATATCGGAATTGCACACGCGCCAGTTAGAAAAAGACATTAAAGCGCAACCCGAAATTTGGTTATGGAGTCACAGGCGTTGGAAACACCAGCGAAAATAACGCTGTTTTTATAAACACACGCACAATTTACCATGAAATGTTACGTTCTATTTATCTATAATGTTTCAAATATAAAGTAAAAGGATATATTTGCTTTTTGCCCGATTTAAATACAAAATGCATCAAAAAAAGTTTGTCAAAAATATTGCTTTTTTAATAGTACTCAATCTATTAATAAAACCATTTTGGCCATTAGGGATAGAGCCTGCGGTTCAAAATGCGGTTGGAAATGCCGGTTATGGTGAGTATTTCATTTTATTTAATTTTTCTTTTTTACTCAATATTATTTTAGATTTTGGCGTTACTAATTTCAATAATAAAAATATAGCCCAAAACAATCATTTATTAACAAAGCACTTTAGTAGCTTATTTTCATTGAAGTTGGCTTTAGGCGTAATTTATTTAGCGGTCACTATTTTGTTAGGTTTTGTTATGGGTTACGAATACCGTTACATGAAACTCCTATCGATATTGGCGGTTAATCAATTTTTAATTAGCATGATTGCATATTTGCGGTCTAATTTATTGGGCTTACATTTATTTAAAACAGATAGTTTTGTTTCGGTAGCCGATAGGGTTATTATGATAGGCTTGTGTTTAATGTTATTGTTTAGATGGTTTGGATTACAAATAGACATTATGACCTTTGTATACGCTCAAACCATAGGTTATGTATTAACCGCAGGTATTGCTTTTTCAACTGTATATTTTAAAACAGATCATTTTAAATTTACTTGGAACTGGCCTTTCAGTTTAATGATATTGAAACAAAGTTTTCCTTTTGCTGTATTGGTTTTATTAATGACTTTCTACAATCGATTAGATGCCGTTATGATAGAGCGTATATTACCTACTGGCGAAGGGGCGGAGCAAGCTGGTATTTATGCCAAAGCCTTTCGTTTGTTAGATGCAGGAAATATGATTGCGTATTTATTTTCGGTGCAATTACTCCCTGTTTTTAGCCGTATGATTAAATACAAAGAAAATGTTGAGCAATTGGTTAAACTGGCATTTATTCTCTTAGTAACGCCTGCGCTTATTGTATCGGTTGGTTGCTTTTTTTATGCCAATGAATTATCATCACTCATCAATCATGGCGTAACTGATTCCGCTACCGAATTTAGTATTTTGATGTTTTGTTTTACAGCTGTTTCTACAACTTATATTTTCGGCACATTATTAACGGCCAATGGAAATTTAAAACAATTGAATACTATGGCCATCATTGGTATTTGTATCAATTTAATTTTAAATTTTATATTGATTCCTCAGTACAAAGCCATGGGAAGCGCCTTTAGTAGCCTTATTACACAGTTTTTTACGGCCGGTATCCAAATTTATTTTGCCTGTAAAATATTTAAGTTTAAAACAAATGTTCGTTTGATATTGGCCTTGTTTATTTTCATTATTGGAATTGTAGCCTTTAATTATTTTTCAAAATCCTTTACGTCTAATTGGATGATTAACTTTTCCATTATGAGCGTGTTTTGTGGGTTGTGGGCTTTTGTTTCAGGGTTAATTAATATAAAATCAATTTTCAGATTTATAAAGTATAAATGATAAAATAGTATATTTGAGGGATGGACGAATCAAACATTAATAACGAATCGATAAAATTATTAGCAAAGATGTATAAGTGGCGTAAGCCCTTAATTATCGTAACTCTATTAGCCGCTGTGATTTCAATTGTGTGCTCATTCTTAATTTCACCGCAATATATAGCAACAGCAGTTATTTTTCCTGCGCGTACTTTTTCGGTATCTAAATTATTGGTAGAACAAAACATAGGTAATCAAGAGGATTATATGGAATTGGGTGATGAAGATGATGCCGAAAAATTATTGCAGATATTAAATTCAACCGAAATACGAAAACGTGTTGCCGACGATTATAATTTATGGGAGAATTGGAAAATAAATAAAGAAGGCGAGTACGCAGATCATTATTTGAAATTAAAATGGAGCGAAATGGTATCGTTTAAACGTACGGATTATGTTTCTATCAAAATTGATGTATATGATTATGTAGCAGCAAGAGCCGCTAAAATTGCTAATTCTATTGTCAGTTATGCAGATTCTGTTAAGTTTAGAATGACTAAAGAAGTAGCTAAACAAGCCCTAACGATTGTTGAAGAAGAATATGCCAATACCATTACACGTATTACGGAATTAGAAGATAGCCTACAAAAAATACGCGTATTAGGTGTGTTAGATTATAAAGCAGAAATTAACGCATACTCTAAAGTTATGGCAAAGGCTGTATCTAAAGGAGACAGATCTGCTATTGCGAATTTACAAGTAAAGTTAGATAACCTTAGTAAATATGGTTTGGCATACGAGGGTGTTTTCCAAAATTTAAGAAAGTATCGTTTGAAGTATCCTTTGATTAAGCAAAAATATGATGAGGCTGTAGTTAATTACACTAAACATTTACCGTCTAAGTTTATAGTTGATAAAGCAACTACTAACGAAAAAAAGGCTAGACCTGTTCGGGCAATAATTGTTATTGTCCCTACAGTTTCGGCATTTTTACTTGCCTTGTTGTACCTGATGTTTTCAGATAAATTGATAGAGATTAAAAAAAAAATAGTCCTTCAATCCAAAGAATAATAAAAATAAAACGACACATGGAAAACATCAATACAGTTGCTATTGCTAAAATTGCATTTACTCAATGGAAAAAACTTTCCATTGTAGCTGTTGTGGCAATTATTGCATCCAGTTTTTTTTCTTCTCCGCTTTTTATTTCACCAAAATATAAATCATCAACCGTTATTTTTCCTTCTAATTTAATACCGTTCAGCAATGAATCTAACACCGAACAATTGCTGCAATTTATCAATAGCGAAGAATTAAAAAATACAATAGCTAAACGTTTTAATTTATATAATCACTACGGTATAGACTCCACGGAGGAAAGAGCGGTTTCTAAATTCAACGAATATTACAACTCAAATTTTTCGGCCAGTAGCACATTATACGAATCTGTAGATATTGAAGTGATTGATGTGTCGCCTAAATTAGCGCAGAGTATGGCAAATACTGTTGTTGAAGAAACCAATAAATTAATTCTACAAATTAAAAAAAATATGGTAGGAGAATATGTGAAAACATATTATAATCAACTAAAAATAAAAGAAACAGAAATTGATTCAATCGAATCCAAACTAAAATACATTCGTATCACATACGGATTATTAGATGTGAAGGCTCAATCTAAAGTAATTAGTAAGCGCTTAGGTAAATCTATGTCTGAAACGGATAATAAAATATTAAAAGGATTACAAGAGCATGGAGGAGAATATACTATACTTCAAAATCAATTGAAAGTAGAGACTAACTCTTACAAGGAACTGAAATTACTTTACGATAAAAATCTGGTAGATTATAACGGCACATTGACTTTTACCACTATTGTATCAAAAGCCAATCTACCTGATAAAAAATGTGCTCCGTTGCGTATGGTTATTGTTGTTCTGTTTACGTTATCTTCGCTTTTATTAGCATTAACGATACTTTTGTTTAATACTAAAAAACAAAACTAATTTGTTAAAGATTAAAAATACTTATGTATTTTATTTTATTGTAGTTAGCTACATTTTAATAAACTCTTATGTAATGGTATTTGATAGAGGCAATTTTTATTTTTATAATTTACTACCTGCACTTATTTTAGTTATACTTTTAGCCGTTTTCGATATAGAAAAAATCATGTATCTCATGGTATTTTCTACGCCCTTAGCTATTACGCTTAAAGAATTAGGTTATTCAGAAGGCTTAAATTTAAGTTTGCCTTCAGAGCCTTTAATGATAGGTATTACCTTTGTGTATTTTTTAAATGAAGTCAGTAATGGTATCACGGATAAACGAATTTTAAGACATCCTATTACGATTATTATTTTTATTCAAATGGCTTGGATGCTATTAACAACCATTACCAGCGAATTACCGATCATCTCTATCAAATTTATATTAGCACGAACTTGGTTTTTAACCTCTTGTTATTTTATTGCCACTCAGTTTTTTAAAAAGCAACAAGCTATCATCAATCATCTGTTATTTTATGCTGTTGCCTTAGCTATTGTTGCCATTATTACAACAGTAAAACATGCCGCTTATGGCTTCGACGAAAAAACAGCCGATTGGATTGTATCACCTTTTTATAATGACCATACGGCTTATGGCGCAGCCTTAGCAATGTATATTCCTATTACCTGTGGATTAGTTCTAATGAAAGGCATTCCTATCAAAATAAAAACCTTGAGTTTAGCTTTGCTTACGATTTTTTTAATTTCTATTATTGTGTCGTATGCACGCGCTGGATGGCTTAGTTTAGCTGTTTCTTTAGGTGTATTGGCAACCCTAATAGTTGGTTTAAAGTTTCGTACGATTCTTTTTACAATTCTTGGAGGCGCATTAATTTTCTTATCATTTCAATCGGAATTGCTGATGGTATTGGGAAGAAACAATACCGACTCGGATGGCGATTTTATGGCAAACATTGAGTCCATGACAAACATATCAACCGACGTATCAAATGTAGAGCGTTTAAACAGATGGAGTTGCGCCTTACGTATGTTTGAAGAAAAGCCTTATTTAGGGCATGGTCCGGGCACGTATCAATTTTTGTATGCACCTTATCAAAAAAGTAGTCAAAAAACAGTTATCTCTACTAACTATGGTAATAAGGGAAATGCGCATAGTGAGTATTTAGGTCCTTTATCCGAACAAGGTTTAGTGGGTGCTCTCATTGTTCTATCGCTGGTTTTAGCAGTGATGTTTTTAGGTTATCGTTTAATATATACGATTAAAGAGAGGCCTTTAAAAATACTAACAATATGTATATTGATGGGATTGAGTACCTATTTCGTGCATGGCTTCTTAAATAACTTCTTAGATACCGATAAGGCCTCTGTTCCGTTTTGGGGATTTGTGGCCATGTTGGTGTGTATTGATGTGTATCAAAAAGATAAGGTGGTGCTTTGATGGAATCAGAGATCATACAGCATACCGAAAAGTGGATCAAGTCTGTGGTGATTGACTTAAATTTTTGTCCCTTCGCCTCTAAGGCTCTTCTTAAAAAAAGTGTGCGTTATATTGTTTTGAAAGAAGTAGGCGTTAAACAAAGTTTAGAAGCACTTGTTCAAGAGTTTGAATTCTTAAATGATCACGAAGACATCGAAACAACCTTCCTTATTTTCGCCAATGACTTTGTTGATTTCAAAGTCTATTTGCAACTAGTGAAAAAGGCTGAAAACACCATCACTAAAGAAGATTACGATGGCATCTATCAGGTAGCTAGTTTTCATCCCGATTATTGTTTTGATGGTTCCGACAGTGATGATGCTGCCAATTATACCAATCGCTCTATTTATCCGATGTTGCACGTATTGCGTGAAGATAGTTTAACAAAGGCTTTGGCATTGTATCCATCTCCTGAATTAATTCCTGAACATAACATTGCATTAGCGCGACAAAAAGGATTGCAGTATATGCAAATGCTGAGAGCAGCTTGTATGAGCTAGTATGCTGGCAGACCTTCAAGGTTTTGAAAACCTTGAAGGTCTTTTAAAATCTATCCTTTGATGTTTCTAATAATTTCATCAAGCTGAGCCATGTCTTTGCAACGAACCTCACGCGCTTTAGATCCTTCGAAACCACCAATAATTCCGGCTGCTTCGAGCTGATCGACAATACGACCTGCACGATTATAACCTAATTTTAATTTACGTTGTAAGAATGATGCAGAGCCTTGTTGGAATTGCACGACTAATTTAGCCGACTCTTCAAACATTTTATCACGCTCACTTAAATCAACTTCGTCTTTTCCTAACGAACCATCTTCGCCCACATACTCTGGTAATAAAAAGGCAGAAGGATAAGCACGTTGCGACCCAATAAACTCAGTAATTTTTTCAGCCTCTGGCGTATCTACAAAGGCACATTGTATACGTATCAAATCATTTCCTGTACTTAATAACATATCCCCTCTACCTATTAATTGCTCAGCACCGCCTGAGTCTAAAATGGTACGACTATCAATTTTACTTGTAACACGGAAGGCAATACGTGCCGGAAAGTTAGCTTTAATCGTACCTGTAATAATATTAACGGATGGACGCTGTGTCGCAATAATTAAGTGGATACCGATAGCACGCGCTAATTGAGCTAAACGAGCAATCGGCGTTTCCACTTCTTTACCGGCAGTCATAATTAAATCAGCAAACTCATCTACTACCAATACAATGTATGGTAAGTATTTATGTCCTTCGTTTGGATTTAATTTACGATTGATAAATTTAACATTATACTCTTTGATGTTACGCACTTGCGCATCTTGCAATAATGCATAACGGTTATCCATTTCTATACATAAAGAATTTAAAGTATGTATAACCTTCGTGTTATCAGTAATAATGGCATCTTCGGAGTTTGGTAGCTTTGCTAAAAAGTGACGTTCAATTTTATTGAACAACGTTAGTTCTACTTTTTTAGGATCTACTAACACAAACTTTATTTGTGCCGGATGTTTTTTATACAACAAAGAAACTAAAATCGCATTTAATCCAACCGACTTTCCTTGCCCCGTAGCACCAGCCATAAGCAAGTGTGGCATCTTAGCTAAATCTGCAATAAAAATTTCGTTATTGATGGTTTTACCTAAAGCAATAGGTAGATCATGTGTCGTATTTTGGAATTTTTCGGAAGCAATGATGTTACGCATCGGAACCATTTCAGGGGTTTGGTTTGGCACTTCAATACCAATAGTTCCTCTGCCAGGTATTGGCGCAATAATACGAATACCAAGGGCTGCTAAGCTTAGTGCGATGTCATCTTCTAAATTTTTAATTTTAGAAATACGAACGCCTGCTGCTGGTACAATTTCATACAAGGTCACCGTTGGCCCTACTGTTGCGGAAATACGCGCAATTTCGATCCCGTAATTTTTAAGAGTATTTACAATACGGTCTTTATTAGCCGTTAATTCTTCGTTACTAACTTTGGCGTTGCCTGTACCATAATCAATTAATAATTC
>JAYVDU010000059.1:0-6819 GCA_043749245.1 Bacteroidota bacterium
GGTT
Organism: Bacteroidota bacterium; assembly: GCA_043749245.1. GTDB lineage: Bacteria > Bacteroidota > Bacteroidia > B-17B0 > Aurantibacillaceae > UBA4416. Next base: position 5 of record JAYVDU010000059.1, read on the forward strand.
GAAAATGCTACCAACAATAAGTTGACTGCATTAAGCATTAATTCAATGCACATAAAAACAATAATTGCATTTCTACGAGCCATTACGCCAACTACGCCAATGATAAATAACACTGCGCTAAGCATAATATAATAATTGATAGGAATTCCGTTTAACATATTTATTTAAGATTTAAGAAGTTAGATTTAAGATTTTGCATTCTTTATATTATTACGAGCAGTCTTCAAAGAAGATGCGAAAATAGCTGTTAGTTCATTACTTTCATTTAAAAGTTGTTTAAGTTTAAGTGTATCGATTGTTTCATTTGTCTCTTGTATAATTTCATACCAGAAATTTGATTCGTCAGATTCTTCTAAGACAATATTTAATTTTGAAACAAATTCTGCGGTTGAACGACCTCTCAAAGCTGCTCTATAATTAGCAGCTACAGAAGTCGATGATTTAATTACTTGATAAGAAATAACATCGTTTGCTTTTGATTTAGGCAATTCGTTGATAAAGCGAATTGTATCAACTGCAAATTGTTTTGTTCTTATTTTTAAATCTATTTTATCCATTTATTTAAATCTTAAATCTACCTTCTTAATTCTTCCTTGGTTCTCTCTTACCAATCATAATAGCACCTACAAGGGCTGCTAACAATAAGATAGAAGCAACTTCAAATGGAAATAAGAATTCGTGAAACAACACATTTCCTAAATTTTTTACTAAGCCAATTTGCGAAGCACCACCTTGCACCAAGTTTATTTGTTCGGCTCCCTTTAATGCACCAACCATTACAAACAACAACAATCCGCCTATGACGCCCGAAATGATACGAGCAATAATATGTTTTTGAGGTTCAGTATCTGAATTCAAATTCATGAGCATGATGATGAACAAGAACAATACCATGATAGCTCCCGCATATACAACAATATGAACGACCGCTAAAAATTGTGCGTTTAATAATAAATAATGCCCTGCAATACAGAAGAACGTTAATACTAAATACAATACTGAGTTTACGGGGCTACGAGTAAACACAACCATTAACGCAAACATAATTGCCATTAATGATAATATTCCAAAAAGCCATTGTGTGATTGTGAGTCCTAACATGTGTGATTTAAGATTTAAGATTTAAGATTTAAGGTTTTTCGCTTAGATCAAAATCTGTTTATTTATAATTAGTGTTTATTTAGTTTCAAATTAATGATGATTTCCTTTGTTTAATTTTTGAGCGTCGAACAATTCATTATGTTTTAATCCTAATGTTTTTTTAAATTCTAAAACAGCTGATGTTTGGCGTTTAGTAACGTCTATACGCTCATTCATTTTTTCAACCAACTTATCTTTGCCATACATAAAATCATTACGTTCAAATTCAACATCAACTAAACGGTCAGTTAAAAAGATTGCTTCTTTAGGGCAAGCCTCTTCGCATAGGCCACAGAAGATGCAACGCAACATATTAATTTCATAAGTCGTTGCATATTTTTCTTCACGATACAAATGCTCTTCTCCTTTTTTTCGCTCACCACTTGTCATGGTAATTGCTTCAGCTGGGCACGCTACCGCGCACATTCCGCAAGACGTGCAACGTTCTGCACCTGCATCATCAAGCTTCAATACATGTTGACCACGGAACACAGGAGCAATAGGTCGTTTTACATCAGGGTAATTAATCGTAACTGATTTTTTAAATAAGTGGCTTGCTGTAATTACCATACCTTTCAAAATAGCAGGTAAATAGATGCGTTCAGCGAAGCTTTGCTCTTTAAATGAAACCTCTTTTTTTCTATTTGTTAATTGCATTTTCTTCTTTTTTTAATGTACTGTTGATGCGCATTGCAATGCGTCTCTTTTAAAATTTAATATTTCCTCTAAAATATTCTACTACTACTGTAATGGCTAAATTTAATAATGATAATGGCAATAATGATTTCCAACCTAAGTTCATTAATTGATCATAACGGAAACGAGGTAAGGTCCAACGAATCCACATAAACAAACAAATGAATCCAAATATTTTCGTCATTAAAGCACCAAAGCCTATTATCGATATCCACACAGAACCATCCGCTAAGCCAAGTGTTTCATACAACTTGTGAGCAAACGGAAAATTGTAACCACCAAAATAAAGTGTTGCCATCACTGCCGAAGAAATAAACATGTTGATGTATTCTGCAAATAAATACAATCCTAATTTCATAGAAGAATACTCTGTATGGTAACCGCCCACTAATTCTGTTTCACATTCTGGCAAATCGAAGGGCGCACGATTTGTTTCTGCTAAAGCGCAGATAAAGAAAATTAAAAAGCCAAGTGGTTGCCAAACGATATTAGCAAAACCTGCATCTTGTCCTTCCACAATTTCTTTTAAACTTAAAGAGCCTCCTGATGAAATAATTAAAGCGATTAAAGCTATACCCATTGGAATTTCGTAGCTAATCATTTGTGAAGACGCACGAACAGCGCCTAATAACGCAAACTTATTATTTGATGACCAACCACCAATCATGATGCCATACACACCAATAGAAGCAACTCCTAATAAATAAAGAACCCCTATGTTAATGTCTGTAATTTGCATATCGTACACTTGTCCGCCAATGATAACAGGCTTAGCCCAAGGAACAACAGAGCTTGTGATAACAGCTGTTATCATAAATAAACTTGGCCCTAAAATAAATAAAGAACGATTAGACACGTTAGGAATAATTTCTTCCTTCATAAACATTTTAACACCATCGGCTATCGGTTGTAAAATTCCACCCCAACCAGCACGACTCGGTCCTTTTCTGTCTTGCAAAAATGCTGCAAATTTTCTTTCCCATAATGTGGCATAAGCAGCCGCTGCTAAGCAAAGAAGGAAAACTCCTCCACACATAATTGCTTTGTATATTATAAATGCTGTCATTGTTCAGTTAGAGAATTTTTGAATTTTTTAGTTATTGAGTTGTTTTTACTTATGATTTGTTGAATTGGTGAGTTCTTTTGGTGAGTTATTTTTTACTTTATAAAGATTTTATTTTCTACTTCTCCAACTCTCTAATTCAACATTTCTCTAATTGTGTTAAGGTCGTTTATTAATATCCATAAAACCAAGTGCTTTTTGTTGTTTCATCACTTGTAATTTTAATTCGTTTAAATGTTCGTAATGGTTTTGAGAAATCACACTCGTTCTCGCTATATGCGATGGTCCTTCGATTTTCCAATCACTTGTTTTCTTTTTCTCGAAACGGCATTCGTTACAAATAAAATCTACTGCTTCGCCCCATTGGTCTTTACGAGCGGTTACGCGTAACACATCATCACCCTTCATCCATAAGCGAACTTTGCCAGCACATTTTTTACAATCGCAATTAGCATCAACAGGTTTTGTAAACCATACACGCGATTTGAATCGGAAGGTTTTATCAGTTAATGCTCCTACAGGGCACACATCAATCACATTACCAGACATGTCGTTTTCAATTACATTTTCAATGTATGTCGAAATCTCTGCAACATCGCCACGGTGCATCACACCATGTACACGATTATCCGTTAATTGCTCGGCCACCTTTACGCAACGGAAACACATAATGCAACGTGTCATGTGCAACTGAACATACTTACCAATATCAATGCGCTCAAATTCGCGACGAGGAAATTCGTAACGAGTTGTTGCAGCGCCATGCGCATAACCTAAGTTTTGTAAATCACACTCGCCAGCTTGATCGCAAACAGGGCAATCTAACGGGTGATTCATTAATAAAAATTCAACTACCCCTTTACGTGCTTCTAAAATATCTGCATTAATGGTGTTTTCCACTACCATACCATCCATTACTTCTGTACGGCAACTTGCCACTGGTTTAGGCATGGGAGTGGGATTTGCAGCGCTACCTTGTGTTACCTTAACAATACAAGTACGGCAATATCCCCCACTTGTTTTTAATTTAGAGTGATAGCACATGGTTGGTGGAGCCACTTCTGGCCCAATCATACGTGCTGCTTGCAAAATGGTAGTACCTTTTGGCACATCAATTTCTATTCCGTCTATCGTTACTTTCATTCTATTTATTTGTATCCTAAGTGAATATCGTATTTTTCTATTAAACTATTTATTTCCGTTTTTAATTTGGGAATATGATTTATAAATATTGCCCATAATTTTGGATAATCAACCGAATCATAAGCATGAGCTATAATATTTCTTAGTCCAATGATTTCTTTGGCTTGAGATATTTCAAATGTGTTATTTAAATTTTTATAATTTTTGATTGCCTCACCAATAACTTCAAACATCCTTTCAACGGCTCGTTTTAATAAAACATTGTTATTAAAGTTTTCGAATTTTTTTTCTTTAGGAAAAAAAGTCTCCAGTTCATCTATAAATAATTGAACATCTACTAAATATTTTAACTCTTCCTTTGTCATGCTTTATAGATAATTTGTTTTGTAGCATTAACCTCTTGAATAAAAATTCTATTTTTTAAATATTTTTCTGGTACCATATCTACTTTTTTACCTAATAATGTTTCTAAAGACCATAACATATCAAAAAAATTATCTGCGTATTCCATTTCAGGTACATCATCTTGCATTGTATATAAAAAATCCACATCGCTATCTTCTTTCATTTCATTGCGGGATGCCGACCCAAACACATACAACTCCCTTACATAATGCGTTTTGCAAATGTTTTGAACTTGAGTTAGATTATTTGTAATTATTGGCGCTAGCATTTTTTAGTTTATCGTTACTTTCATTCTTTAATTAATTTGAACAATATTTTTTGATTAATTCGTCTGCGTCTTTTCTTGCAAAATTTACTTTTAATTCATTCCAATAATAACATGCGCTATCTTTTTGGTTTAATTTAAAATAGGTTACACCTAAATTATATAATGCATCAGAATTATAGCAGTTTAATAAATAAGCTTGTTTAAACTTTTCTTTTGCCGTATTTGTATTTTCTGCTAGAAAATCTGATTGAGCTTGAGAATACATTTCATGTGATAAGATTTTTTTTGTTTCGTTTAATTCAGCTAACATATTTTTATTTCCAAACGGAATTACAACATCACAATAAGCATTTAATCTTTTTGAACCTTGGTAAGAGGGTATCCACTTTGGCATAGATGCAATTAGTCTCAAAGATTCACGGTCAAATAATTCATATCCTGAACTCTGGCGAATAGTTATGTTAGAAATATTCCCTAAAGAATCAACAAGAAATTTAACTACTGCTTGTCCTATTATTTTATTTTGTTTAAGCGTTTCGGGATAAATCATGTTTTTCTTTAGAAATTTATTCATTTCATCAAAACCACCTCTAAAGATTGGTAAAGAACTAGTAATGCTATTAGTCTCACCTATTGATAAAACTTTTATGTATTTTACTTTTCCTTGGTCAATCATTAATAATATTTGAGACTTTATTGGCTTTCCTTTGTAAAATGCAGGATTCCATTGACCGGTTTTTTTTAGTATATTAATTACCCCATTATCATAATTTTCATTATTTGAACTTTTAACTAATTTCGCTTCTAAAGGTTCTCCTTGTTCGTCTAAAAACATAATCGATTTTATGTTTTGTAAAAAATTTGCATCTCTTTCTTTTACTTGACCGTTTATTTGCTTAATTTTTAATCCAAAATCAACATAAAAATCAAACAACTTTTTTTCTATAGCCGAATTTTCCTTCGCTTTAGGGACAACTACCGAATCTAAAATATTCTGCCCCAAAGAAACTTTAGCAAACAAAACCATAACTATGTAAATAAATAATTTCAAGTTTATTTCTGTTCTGAATTAGTAATGATAATTTTTTGTGTTGTTTGGTTGTTTTCTAAATCTGTACATTTTAAAAAATAAATACCGCTTGGTAAATGGCTAATATCAATCATCATATTGGTATCTACTTTTTGTATAGAAATATTAATGCGTTTACCGTCTGTATTATATAACGAAATAGCCATAAAACTTCCTTCTATACTTAACTGGTTTGATGCAGGATTTGGATAAGCATTAACCATTAATTTTTTAGTTGATTCGCTAATGCTTGTTAATAGGGCGTTATACTCAATCACATAATATAACGTGTTAGTTGCAGCAAGATCGTTCCATTCGCCTGCTATTCCATAAGGCCAAGAGCTTAAACAAATACCCGCACAGTCTTGGTTCGAATTATAATCGTCTGGTTCATTAATTGTCGCTGTACTTTTTCCAACAAAATTAATGTAATTGGTTCCAACAACACTACCAGTGCCTGTTCCGGCTTGTCCTTGTCCGTTCCAAAAATTAGTTCCAACATTATCATTATTACCATCCCACAACCAAGTACCTTCTACATTCTTATCAGTTGCGCCAATCCACACATACGATGAACCACCACCATCTGACACCGCATGATACGTTGTAGAAATTCCAGAAGCAATAATGCCATTATAAACGGCTGTTTGTTCTGCCGCATCAGCGATCTCCACTAAATAACCGCCATCACTAACTGAACAAGTAGCAGCATTTGCCCAAGTTTTTAATTCTTTAATTAATTTATAGGTATGGCCGTTATAATTAAAAGCTACGCTGTTAGATGCCGTATAGCAAGCTGTTTGAGCTATTGTATTTTTAGCAAACAAAATAATGAATATGTAAATAACTAATTTCACTTATGCTTTGTAACCTATTTTAGTTCTTTTTTTAATCTTATCGTCTGTTTTTTTAATATCCATTAAATAATTAAGTGCTTCGTAAACATCCGAAAATTGTTTGTTATATTTTGATTCTAATTCTTCTAATTTCTTTGATAATTCAGTATTTCCTAATATTAATTGTTTCACTGC
>JAYVDU010000060.1:0-6801 GCA_043749245.1 Bacteroidota bacterium
AAGCGACAAACAATTAGAGTTTATTATAGAAAACTATACCGCCGAAAGCGGTGTACGTGGGCTTGAAAAACGTTTATCTAAAATAGCTCGTTTTGTAGCTGTACATGTCGCTAAAGACACTGATATTCCAAAAATAAACGAAGAAGCTATTGCTAAAATATTAGGGCCATCACATGAAAAAGCCAAATACCAGGGAAACGACGTGGTTGGTGTAGTTACAGGTTTAGCTTGGACTCAAGTTGGTGGAGATATCCTATTTTTAGAAACGAGTTTATCTAAAGGGAAAGGCGCTAAGTTAACACTTACAGGTAACTTAGGCGACGTGATGAAAGAGAGTGCAACGTTAGCGTTAGAATTTATTAAATCGCACAACGAGCAACTAAATATTGATGCGGATGTTTTTGAAAACTATAATATTCACATTCACGTGCCAGAAGGAGCCACTCCAAAAGATGGGCCAAGTGCGGGTATAGCGATGTTAACGTCTTTAGTATCTGCCTTAACTAAACGTAAAGTAAAAAAACATTTAGCTATGACAGGTGAAATTACCTTACGTGGAAAAATTTTACCAGTTGGTGGTATCAAAGAAAAAATATTAGCCGCTAAACGTGCAGGCATTAAAGAAATTATTTTATGTGCCGATAATAAAAAGGACATTGACGATATCAAACCTGATTATTTAAAAGGTTTACAATTTAAATATGTAAATCAAATGACAGAAGTGTTGGAGTTGGCATTATTGAAATAATACATCACATAGCACTTTGCGAAGATAAAGCATCAAGCTAAATCACTTTATTAACAATGATTTACACCGCCTCAGCTAAAAATATGAGGCGGTCTTTGTTTACCCAAAACCCTATTCGTTAAAATTAAAAACCGTGAATCATGTAATTTAATAAAGTTACGATGTAATGCCTTTCAATAAGATTAAACTCATTTTTGTATGAATATGAAAACAACTAAAAATAGTAATAGTAATCATGATGCTGGTAATATGCTAAACCAGAAAACCAATGAAGATTTTAATAAAGAACAACCCAGTCTAAAAAATTTCAAAAATAAAGGTAAGAGTTCTAGTTCAAAAATTACAGGACTTGGTAATAAAAATGAAGATTTAATAAAAACAGAAGTTGTGGATTTGGTGAATGGTGCAATTGATTATAGCATTAAAGAAGAAAAAAGTAAAGTGAAAACGGATCATCCTGTTGCTAAAAAACATATTAAATAATTTCAAAACCATTTAAATCTATTATACATGAAAACCGAAAAACAACTCAATGCTGCTATTTTAAAAATCACGTTATTGATTGAAGAAAAATATCCTGAACTCTCAAAGTACATAACAGAAATGCCTGTTTCTAACCCTGACACAGAAACGCCAGAGATTAATATTGAACATTTAACTAATTATTATGAGTCGTTAGCAACTATTTTAAAAAAGTATGCTCCAAATCACATAGCTGAATGAGTGTTTAGCACTAAATGTTCTGTATGAATTAACTAATTTGTTTCATAAATAATTTAATTGTCTTAGTTTTACATAACAATAAGCATATAGGGACCTGTTTCATTTCCTTACTCAAAAGACAAGAAATTGAATACTATTATAAATACTATTAAACTACTTAGGTTTCCGTTTTCAGTATTTCTGTTACCTATTTCACTATTTTCGTTTTTTTATATACAGCCCCACTTCACTTACCAATTATGTTTAATTTTATTTATTTGGCATATTTTAATTTTCCCTTCCAGTAATGGTTATAATAGTTATCATGACCAAGACGAAGGCCCTATTGGCGGATTAGCAGCTCCTCCTAAACCAACTAAACACTTATTATATATTTCAAATTTAATGGATGGATTAGCAATCTTTCTTTCGATTTTTGTAAACTGGTATTTTGTGCTTTTCGCATCAATTTATATTATCGCTTCCCGTTTATACAGTAACCGAAAAATCAGATTAAAAAAATTCCCTATTATTGGATTTTTAGTTGTCTTTTTTCTTCAAGGCGCATGGGTATTTTGTGCTAATATTTTTGCGCTATCATCTATTTCTTTATTTTCAAATCAATCAATTATATTTTCAGCCATTGCTTCCTCATTTTTTACAGGAACGATATATCCCCTCACTCAGATATATCAGCATGAAGCAGACATTAAAGATGAAGTTAAAACACTCAGTATATTACTTGGGAAAAAAGGAACATTTATCTTTTCTGGTCTCATGTTTTTAATGGCCAATTTGTTTATCTACTTATCATTTAATAACAAGATAAACATTTCTAATTTTTGGATGTTTAACTTAGTGATGCTTCCTTCTACCATTTATTTTTTAATTTGGAGTATCATATCATTTAAAAATGAAGCGCACATTACCTTTAGAAATACAATGATTATGTTAGTATTATCATCATTACTCACCAATTTTTATTTCTCAATCCTATTACTTAAATAATAAATGTCATACCTCTTAGATATTTCGACAGCTGTTCCTGAATTTTCTGCTACAAAAGAAGAGTTGGTAGCTTTTTATGCGAAGTCCTTAGAATTTGAAGGCATACCTGACATTAATAAAAAATTAAGGTTGTTATGTGAGAAAACGAAAATTCACAACCGCAATAGTTGTGTTCCAGATTTTAATAATAAAACCTATGAATTGTATGACGCTGGAAATTGCCAGCAATCAGTAGAAAAAAGAATGGCTGTATTTAAACAAAAAGTAATGCCGCTGTCTATTAAAGCCATTGATCCATTACTCTCAACAAACAATATTCGGCCACAAGACATTACGCACCTCATAACCGTTAGTTGTACAGGTTTATTCTCACCAGGCTTAGAGTTTTTAATTGCCGAGCAATATGGATTACAACATACAGAAAAAGTTGCCTTAAACTTTTTAGGTTGTTATGCCGCCATTAAAGCACTAAAACATGCTCATTACATTGCGCAATCTAATCCAGATGCCTGTATTTTAATTGTATGTGTGGAACTTTGTACTTTACATTTTTATCCATCTTCTGCTGACGAAGATATCCTCGCTAATTTATTATTTGCTGATGGAGCTGCTGCATCTATAGTTTGCGGAAACAACAGTAAGCATCTGAAAAATAAAGTAGTTTTAAATATTGATGCTATTGGCTCTGTGTACATCCCAAATACGTTAGATTTAATGACCTGGAACATTTCTTCATCAGCCTTCAGGATGTATTTAAGCAAACACATCGTTAAATCCATCAAAGAAAATATAGCTCCAGTGGTAGCTGATTTTTTAAAAAATCAGGTTGACGACATAGCTTATTGGGCTATTCATCCTGGTGGAATAAAAATAGTAGAGGCTGTTAAAGATAGTTTACATTTAAGCGATAGTAATGTAAAAGACTCCATTGAAGTACTTCAACAATACGGTAATATGTCTTCTCCAACCATACTTTTTATAATCGAAAAAATATTGTGTAAAATTAAAAACAGTGAGGGTAAAAAAGATAAACAACTATTTGCCTGTGCTTTTGGCCCTGGTTTAAGTATTGAAATGATTCAGTTCACATCGGTAGATAATACCATTCAACCCATTAAATCCTCTGTGAAATATGTTATTGAACATTAGGTCTAACCAAAAAGAATACTTAGATAGTGATACGCTTGCTACAAAAGATTTGTATCTGAATTTGGACGAATTAGATAGTATCAATACATATTTGGGTGGATATAAGGTATCTATTAAGGGATTAATTACTATTTTAAAAACAAATAAACCAGTAAATACAATTTTAGATATAGGATTTGGTGGTGGCGATTCCATCAAACAACTTGCTAAGTTTTCTGATAAAAATAATCTAAAAATTTTTTTTTATGGCGTAGATTTAAAAAGTGATTGTGTTGCCTACGCCACTCATAATTTATCTTTCATTCAAAACAAACAATTGATTTGTGATGATTATAGAAATATTTCAGCAGAGCTCCTTAAAAAAATTGATGTCGTGCATTGTAGCCTGTTTTTACACCATCTTACTGATGAAGAAATCATTAATCTGTTTAAGTTTTTTAAATCCAATTCTTGCATTATTTTGGCAAATGATTTACATAGAAATTGGTTTGCTTTTTATAGTATCAAACTGCTAACAGCCTTGTTTTCAAAATCGTATTTGGTAAAAAATGACGCGCCACTTTCCGTAAAAAGAGGATTCAGAAAAAGTGAATTAGTGTCGCTACTTAAACATGCGGGCTATGTTAATTTTTCAGTAAAATGGAGTTGGGCATTCAGGTATATCATAATTGCAACAGCATGACGTATCATGTTGCTATAATTGGCGGCGGACTCGCTGGGTTATCTTTATCTATCGATTTAAAGAGCCGAGGATATGATGTGCTCGTTATTGAAAAAGGGAATTACCCAAGACATAAAGTATGCGGTGAATATATTTCAATGGAATCTTATCTTTATTTACTGAGCCTTTGCCCTACCCTAGCCGATAAAAATTTACCAAAGATCAGCCAATTTAAACTCAGCACTACTAGTGAAAAAGAATTTAATACCGCACTTGATTTAGGTGGTTTTGGCGTTAGTCGTTACCTGTTAGAAAAACTCCTTTTTATTGAAGCAAAAAAAAGAGGCGTTGCGTTTATGCTTAACACGAAGGCATCTGATATTAATTTCGATTCAAGTCAAGAAGCATATAGCATCCAAACAAATCAAGGAACTGTCAATGCTACGTTGGTTTGTAACTCTACGGGCAGAAAATCAAATTTTGAAACAAAAGAGAAAGCCAATCAATCAATTGGAACAAACTACGTTGGCATAAAATATCATATTAAGTTAGATAGAAATCCACAATTAATTGAAATTCATAATTTCCCAGGAGGATATTGTGGCATCTCAAATATAGAAGAGAATAAGACTTGCGTGTGCTACATTGTCAATTCAGAAAAATTAAAAAGTGTTGGCAATAGCATTCCTCAATTAGAAAAACAGATATTAAGTGAAAATAAAAATTTAAAAAATATATTTAATACAGCTGAATTTCTATTTAAAGAACCACTCACAATCAGTGGTATTAATTTTTTAATTAAAGCTCCTGCAAAAGACGGCTCTTTTTTTATCGGTGATTCTGCTGGCAGTATCGCTCCTATTTCAGGCAATGGTATGAGCATTGCGCTAAGATCCGCTTCAGTATTAGCTAAAAACATCGATCTTTATTTTTCTAAAAAAATAACGAAACAAGAGTTAGTGACTAATTACAGTCATTTTTGGAAAAAAGAATTTTCTACACGTATCAAATTAAGTCGTCATTTTCAAAAACTTTCCGAACATCCTTTCTTAACAAAAATAACTATACGTTTATTTAATTCGTTCCCTTCACTAGCATCATTGGTTATAAAGCAAACACATGGACAACCATTTTAAAAACTCACATTTTATATTTTGGCAAAGGTGGCTGTTCTTCTCCAGTATTCTATTTGCGTTGTTTGGTGTCAGTTATGCTATTTATGGAAATAATATCTTAATGATATCCTACAATAAAATGCTCGCAACTGTTTTTTGGGAAAGCTCTGAATTTCCAAACAATGTAAAAACTTTTCGTGCGTTTATTTATGGACCTTTAGGCGCAACTATTGCTTGTTGTTATATTTTACTGGCATACATAGCTTATTATCCTTTTAAAGAAAAACAACTGTGGGCAAGAAATGCCATTATATTTGCCTTCAGTATTTGGGTACTAATAGATTCTTTTGTTTGTATACAATTCGGCGTTTATCCCCAGGTATATATCATCAATGTATTTTCAATCATAGTAAAAGCTTTACCACTAATTTTTACTTGGAAAGATTTTAAATACCATCGTAAAGATGCTGTATGACCGAACTAAAAATAGATCTATCATTCTATTTTACTACCAATGATTTTTAATAATGTATGTCATTCCATTAAAATCAACTGTATCATTGTTCTTCAAACCTATTAAAACTAGGGCTAAAGGAGATTTTTTAGAAATAACAAACACGGTAGTTTGATCTACTTCTAATTTACCAATAGCAGTTGCTATTAAAAAAAATCCATTGTTTGTTTCTATTAAACTCCCATTCGTAACGGATGTATTACTAATTGAAAAATCAATTTTATCAAAATCGTTTTTTTGAGATTCTAAATCCACTAATTGATTTCCTAATTTTTCCTGCTCTAGTTGCATCATCGCCCTACCCGTTTCGTGCTTATCACCAGCCGTACTTTTAGTTTCGTTGTTTCCCGCATCGGTAGCCTCTTGCAAGGCATCATTCAAAAATTTGACTTTAGCATCTAATACTTTATTACATGCAGTGACTATAGTAGTTTTAAATTGAAGCGACATAATTGCAAATATAACAAGCAAATTCGTGATTGTATAACAAATTACAATAATCGAATTTTGTAAAGATTAATTTGATTCTTCGATATTTTCAGTGGTACCGATAGCTGTAGGATTGAGTTAAATAAACTAACTCGTACGTTGGTAATAGTGCGGCTGGTTTGGCGAATTGCGAAGCACTCATTTATCCCGAAAGGTAAAATAAAAAAAATATGAATAAAAGGAGCGATATACAGATTTTTCTGGCGATGTTGCGAAGGCTTTTTGAGCGAAGAAAAAATGGATATGGCTTTTCGCCTTGATACCACGCACTTGCTGGCTCAAATAAGCACTGCTTATTTCCCCTGTATCTTTTGGTCAAGCAAAAGATAATAAAAAAAATACAGATAGTTATTGGTTCCACTGTTTTTGTCGAAGAGCCATTAATTTAGTCAGAACTCAAAAACTATTAACAAAT
>JAYVDU010000061.1:0-6789 GCA_043749245.1 Bacteroidota bacterium
ACTTTTAAAGCCTGAGAATCAGTTATTGGTTCAGCAATTAGATAAGCAAAGTAAAACGAAGGAATCGTGGCGTAAAATAGGTTAGAATAGTGGAATTAATGGCTCTTCGACAAAAACAGTGGAATTCGTTTTTTATTTTTTCTTTGTCTTGAAACAAAGAAACAATCACGCCTTGGCGTGACAAGGCGAAAAGCCATATCCAAGCCTCCCACGTTCCGGCTCTTTCACTATAAAAGTTTACAAAACTTTTATTACCTTCAGCCCTCTTCGCTCAAAAAGTCTGCGCAGCAACGCCAGAAAAATATGTATATCGCTCCTTTTATTCATGTTTTCATTGTTTTACCTTTCGGTATAAATGAGTGCTTCTCAATTCGCCAAAACCTACCGCAAACTTACCAACATATGAGATAGTTTATTTAACTCAATTCCACTGAAAATATCGAAGAACCGAATTAATGAAAGGTTTTGGTATTTAACTAAAATAGTTTATTTTTATGATATAAAAATTACACCATGAAAGCTTTAGTATTTATTTATCTGTTTGTTTTTGGTTGCTTATTTACAATGAGTGCGAAACAACAACCTAGTGCCAAAGATTGCGTGAAACATCCACAAATTGTAAAAACAGCTACCGTTACTACTCAAGAAAAAACAAAAGTGTTTACTCCCGAAAAGGTTGTAAAATCAAGCAGAAACACCAATTCACTTCCTCATTTTTCGGCATTCAATTTCATTAATTTCTTTTATACAAAAGACACCTTAGATAATATACAGGTGATGTAAATTATCCAATTGTCTATTGTCAAAAAATTCGTTTTAAAATTTTAGATGGTTGTAATCTCTTTTTCCTTTTGCTCAAAATGCTTATCACATTTCACTACAAATTCATCGGTAGTAGATTGAATTTTTGTTTCCGCACTTTTCACTTCATCTTCTGGAGTGCCTGTTTTTTGTAGTGCTTTCACGCTTTCCATGGATTCTTTACGAATATTTCTAATACCCACTTTAGCATCTTCGGTAATTGATTTAGCTGTTTTTACTAAATCCTTACGGCGATCTTCAGTCAAAGGTGGAACGATGATACGAATCATTACACCGTCATTTTGAGGATTGAATCCTAAATTGGCGGCTTGTATTGCTTTCTCAATAGGCGTCAGCATGGCTTTTTCCCAAGGCTGAACAATAATGGTGCGAGAATCCTGTGTATTTACACTGGCTGTATTACTTAACGTTACTTTAGATCCATAATAATCTACCATTATATTATCCAACATCGAAGGGTTTGCTTTACCTGCTCTAACCTTTGCTAATTCAACTTCTAAATGCGCAATGGTTTTTTCCATCTGATTTTTTGCACTTTCTAAAACTGTTTTTATATCGCTCATTGTATTGTTTTTTATGCGTGTAAAGTTAAGTTATTTTTTGAAATTTAAGATGCTTTGTTAAACTGCCACATCAGCTTTAATATGCGGATGCGGATTATAATTTTCTAAGGTGAAATCATCAATCGTGAAATCAAAAATAGAAGTCACATTTGGATTTATTTTCATTGTTGGCAAAGGTCTTAGCTCTCTCGATAATTGAAGATTAGCTTGCTCTATGTGATTTGAATAGAGATGGGCATCACCAAGTGTATGAATAAAATCTCCCAATTGAAGATTACATACCTGCGCCACCATCATCATTAACAAGGCATAAGAGGCAATATTAAACGGCACACCTAAAAATATATCGGCACTGCGTTGGTATAATTGACAACTTAATTTTCCATCAGCTACATAAAACTGAAAAAAAGCATGGCAAGGCGGAAGCTTCATTTGATTAATGTCAGCAACATTCCACGCACTAACGATTAAACGACGGGAGTCAGGATTCTTTTTAATCATGTCAATCACTTGTGTAATTTGATCGATATGTTTTCCATCTGGTGTTGGCCAGTTGCGCCATTGATAGCCATAAACAGGCCCAAGGTTTCCATCTGCATCTGCCCACTCATCCCAAATACGAACTCCATTATCTTTTAAATATTGAATGTTGGTATCACCTTTTAAAAACCATAATAACTCATGAATGATAGATTTGGTGTGGCATTTTTTAGTTGTCACTAAAGGAAAGCCTTCTGCTAAATTATAGCGCATTTGATAGCCAAATACACTAACGGTTCCTGTACCTGTTCTATCTTCTTTTTTTACTCCATGCGCTAAAACATGGCGCATTAATTCGTGATATTGTTTCATTTTACTTAGTTATAACAAGTTTAAAATTAAAAAATCCTTTCTATAAACTAAGAAAGGATTTTTTATACTTATTAAAAGTTTTAAAAGATTTTACTCCATTCCTATATGAATAAGCGCATCGCCTTGATTAACAACTGGCTGGTTATTAATGCCGACGATATATCCATCTGCTGTAGAACGAATTTGATGTTCGATGCCACCAAAAGGATTACAAATAACTCCCAGTAAATCGCCCTTTTCTATATAGGCACCATTTGAGGCATTCATGTGAAAAAGACCGCTAACACTGGCTCTTATCCATGTATCTTTTTTTATTTTAACAGAATGATTGTTTGGTGCATCAATATCAATCATTTTATGATTTTTAAGTAATCGTAAACAACCGTTTACACCTTCGTTGATGGCAGTATAATCAAAACGCATACTTTCACCACCTTCATACACTAAAATAGGTTTTCCTTTTTTGGCAGCTTCTTTTCTGAAAGTGCCTTCACGATATGGGCTATCAATAATAATAGGTGGCGAAAATTTTTTGGCCAAGGCTACATTCTCTGCAAATTCAAATACACAGCGTATTTGTGGCGTATTATTTATTTTAGCGCCGCCTGTATGAAAATCAACTCCAAAATCTATTAATGGAATAATTTCTTGCATGATATCATAGGCGATACGGCTACCAAATGATCCGTTTTTTTTACCAGGGAAACAACGGTTCAAATCTCTGCCATCAGGCAAATCCCTGCTACCAAACAAAAACGACACACTATTGATAACGGGTATAGCAATCACACTTCCGCAATTCAATTTTTTAATTTCATCACGGGTAATGATTTTACGGATAATTTCTATACCATTCGTTTCTTCTCCATGCATACCTGCACATAAGAGAAGTGTTGGTCCAGTCTTATTACTTCTGAAAACAAAAACAGGAATTTCTATTTTAGTTTTAGTGTGTAATTCGTAAGAGTTTAAAGCAATTTGTTTGCATTCGCCCGGACTTATAACTTGGGAATTAATAACGAAATCTTTCATTACTCCCCAGGCTTATTAAACTCGTTTCTTTCGATGTACTCAATAATTTTATTGGCAATATCCACGCCAGTAGCGCCTTCTATGCCTTCTAAGCCCGGCGAAGAATTTACTTCCATTACTAAGGGCCCTCTATCAGATTGTAACAAATCAACACCCGCTATTCCTAATCCCAATTTTTTACAAGCCTTAATAGCCGTCGCTCTTTCTTCGGGTGTTAAATTAATGAGAGAGGCTGTGCCACCTCGATGTAAATTACTTCTAAATTCTCCTTCTTTCGCTTGACGTTTCATAGCACCTACTATTTGTCCGTCAACTATAAATACTCTTAAATCAGCGCCCTTAGATTCTTTAATAAATTCTTGCACCAACATGTTTGCTTCCAATTTTAAGAATGCTTCAATTACAGACTTCGCTGCTTTTTGATTCTCTGCTAAAATAACGCCTATGCCTTGTGTTCCTTCTAAAAGCTTAACAACACAGGGTGCGCCGCCAATGGCTTCAATTACACTGTCAATATCTCTATCGTTAGGAGAACTTGCAAATGCCGTTTTTGGGATACCTAAACCTGCGCGTGCCAATATTTGCAAGCTTCTTAATTTATCGCGAGAACGAACCAGCGCTTGAGATTCAACAGCTGTAAATATTTTCATCATTTCAAACTGACGAACAACTGCTGTTCCATAAAATGTAGCGCTTGCGCCAATACGAGGTATCACGGCATTCACATCATTCACTTCTTTACCGTTGTAATAAATATGTGGTCTACCTTGCTCTATGACTAAAACACATTTCATGTGATCGAGAATCAACATTTCATGCCCTCTTTTTTCGCCTGCTTCAATCAAACGTTTGGTAGAATATAAGTTTTTGTTGCGGGATAAGATTACTATTTTCATACGTAGATATTATTGTTTTTTAATTGCCATAACTTGTGTCGCGTTGCGCGATATGGAATACGCCTGTATTCATTAGTGTTTACGTCAATCTTTTTTTGTTTTCAAATTGGTTTCGTTGAGTGCTTCGCAATTGTTTACAATAAACGCTTTGTTTGTTGCTATTTCATGAGTTATTTTAAGATATTCCGTTTGTATAAATTTGATTAACATCCACTATGAACCTTCCTTTTAATAAACGTCTGCCTATAAGTACCGGATAGCGCATACTTTCACGATCACTCAAAGAAATGGTTGTGTTAATTTTTTTTCCGCCAATTACAATCAATGTTTTAATAATGTAACGTTCTTCGATTTCGCCAAAAGAATTTTTTATTTTTTTTCGTGAATATGTTTCAAAACAATGTTCTAGATCATCTAACGATTGAAAGCATAATATCGATTTATTGTTTTCTGTTTTCTGAACTATTTTTTTACAATGAATCGCAGATGTATAGGCGCCTGTATCAATCTTAGCTTCAATATGGAGTAGATTGAGTAAAGGAAAATTAACGTGTTCGCGTCGTCCTATTAATTTTATTTTCGGCTTATTGTCTAACATAAATAGAATACAATTTAAGAGTTTTTCGTTAAACAAAAAATTATTCTAAAAAGTAAAAATCATCAAAAGGTGAGTTAATAGGTGCACCTAAATTGATTGGTGGTAACCAAGTTTGATTTTTTTCGTCCCAATCACTTTTAAAAATATCATATCCGCCCATATTTTCAAATCCTTTAGATGAAAAATATAAGGTCTTGCCATCCTTTGATAATGATGGATATTCTTCATCCAAGGGGCTGTTTATAGCAATCATGTTTAACGGAACAGGTGTCCACTTACCATTAGCCATTTTTTTAATTTGATAAATATCTTTGCCATTAGCCTCGTTTTCGCCATAACTTGAATACAGCACTATATTTTTATCTGCCGACAAAAACAAAAGTGATTTCATGTTTTTCTTTTTATCAACAGAAGTCCTCATGTCTTCAGTAATCACTAATACCTTTCCACCCGATTCTATATCCATTAAAGAATTTTGAATAGCCGATTGATCAACATGTTTTTTGTTATATACCTCCAAAACAGCAGGATTATTAACTAGTTTGATACCATTTTTGCAATAACTTATTTCTTGATCGATGTTTAATTTTTTTATATCATCAGGCTTAGATAAGGCGTTGAATTTTTTATAATAATTAATTGCCGAACTAAAGCGACTGCTCATTTGGCTGGCTTTTCCTAAATAGTAATATACATTAATGGGAATGGGAATTGTCTTCGACTCGGTAGCATCTTCTAAGGCAGAGATACACGATGTTTTATCTTTTTTGGTATTATATAAACTTATGCCGTAGTAATACGAATCTATTGGGGATAAGTCGATCACATGATTTAAATTTTCATACACTAATGAAGCTTCCTGGTATGTAGATTGATTGTATAAGCTCAATGCTAATTTTAAATCATCAGCATCTTTCGCTGCTTCCTCAGCAGATCTTCTTGGCTTTTTTAATTTCGCTGGTTTTTTAGTAGTAGCATCAGACTGCTTATCTTTGCTGGCTGTTAGATTATTTTCTTTTGGTACAATAGATTCAAAAGAAATTTTAGCGGCCTCTGCTTCCGTAAAATAATTTGTTAGCTTAACTGTTTTTTGATTAGAGATAGTTTGAAGTTTGATAATTTGTTTCAATTCAAATTCACCTTTCTTATCTGGAATTTCAAATGAAGTTGTTTGTTCTGAATAATTTTCTGCTTCAATGGAAACATCATATTTAGTGCCTGATGGTAAGATCATTAAATACAATCCCGTTTTAGGATTTGTTTTGTATACCCCCGCTATTTCTCCTGTATTTGAATTATAAACCGTGATGAATGCCTCCTTTTTTGAAATGGAATCAAGCGTGCCGAAACTTCCTTTAATCACAGAACTTGCTACTGCATGTTGTGGCATTTTTATTTGTGTGTATTCGTAAGTACTATTTTTTCTGTTCGTACAATAGGAAGCAGATTGATTGGTTTCATCTGGTATAAATAAGATGTCATCATAGGTGGAGTTTATGGGATAACCCATGTTTACAGGCCTTGACCAACCCGACAAACTATCTTTACGAGTGCATTTAAAAATATCATATCCGCCGATACTGTTATGTCCTTTTGATGAAAAATAAAGAACATTTCCGTCTTTTGTTAAGTAAGGATAATTTTCATCGAACGCCGTATTAATTTCTACACCTAACGTTTGGCTTGAACCTAGTATTCCGTTTGGCAACATCACATTTTTATATAGATCTGTATTAGGTGGTTCTCTATCGCCGTAGCTCACATGAATGTATTCGCGGGAATTAGCAGAAGTGACTATTAATTTTTCCTGTCTTTTTTTATCAACACTCGAATTAAAAAATTCAGTTTTATATTTTATTTTTTCATTAATCAAATCAGGATTATAGCTTGCAAATATATTATCTACACTCATTGGCGAACGTTTTACAATTTCAATATTTACCGGATCGGTCATTAATATGTTTCCGTTCTTACTATATTGAATAAGCTGGTTAACGCCATTGGCGTCCACTTCAGAAACTTTTGC
>JAYVDU010000062.1:0-19280 GCA_043749245.1 Bacteroidota bacterium
TTCGCCAATGCCAGCCGCACAATTACTAAGGTATGCATTGGTTTATAAAGCTGATTTTAATTGAAAATGTCGAAGAATTATGTTTTTTAATAATCCAAACTTTTCAACATACTTTCATTAGAACTTTTAAATTCTTTAACTTTAAGAAATACATTTTATACAGATTTACAACACTATGTTTTTAATATTCGATACCGAAACTACAGGCTTACCGCGCGATTATAAAGCACCTTTAACTGACGCTGATAATTGGCCCCGCATGGTGCAAGTAGCTTGGCAACTGCACGATTTTAATGGTAATTTAATTAGTAGCAATTCTATTATTATAAAACCAGAAGGCTATACGATTCCTTTTAATGCCGTGCAAATACATGGCATTACCAATGAACGGGCTATTGAGGAAGGAAAAGATTTAAAAACTGTTTTACAGGAATTTGTTGAGGTAGTAAATCAAACACAGTATTTATGCGGACATAACATTGAGTTTGATATTAATATTATTGGTGCTGAGTTATTGCGTTGCGGTTTGCCCGAAATATTAACGAGCAAACTTTATATTGATACAAAGAATGATGAAACGACCGCATATTGTGCTATTCCGGGGGGCAGGGGTGGTAAGTTTAAATGGCCAACGTTAACGGAATTATATACAAAATTATTTAACGAATCGTTTGCGGAAGCGCATAATGCCGCCTTTGACGTCACTGCTACAGCGAAAGCATTTTTTGAAATCATTAAACGTGGTATCACCAAAGTTAAGGAAATTGCGCCAACAGATTTGCAAATCATTAACTATGTAGCACCTGATTTAACAGCCCTTTATCAACATGAACAACATTGGAAAGAACGTAAAAATCAAAAAGTAGAAGTTAAAATTCAGAAAGTTGACACAACTATTTCTTCTGTTGAAGTTGAGAAGTTAAATTTTTCTCATTTGCATAATCATACTCAGTTCTCTGTTCTTCAATCTACCAGTGATGTGAAAGACTTAGTTAAAAAAGCAATCACGTATAATATGCCTGCTGTTGCGTTAACCGATCATGGAAATATGTATGGTGCATTTTTATTTTGGCAAGCAATTGATAAACATAATAAAAGTGTGAAAGATGCTAATGAGGTAATAATCAAAGGCGAAAAAGAAGGAGATTTACAACAAGAATTAAAATGTATTATTGGTTGCGAATTATTTATTTGTAAAGATCATAAAGATAAATCAAAACAAGACAATGGCTACACGCAAGTGTTCATGGCCAAAAACAGAGTAGGGTACCAAAATTTATCAAAGTTAAGTTCGGTTGGATTGATAGATGGTTTTTATTACGTGCCACGAATTGATAAAGATTTATTGCTTCAGTATAAAGATGGATTAATTGCGACAACGGGTTCTTTACAATCCGAAATCCCTTCTATGATTTTAAATGTAGGCGAAGAACAAGCCGAAGAAGCCTTTGTATGGTATAAAGAATTATTTGGGGATGATTTTTATGTAGAGCTTAATCGTCACGATTTGCAAGAAGAAGATCATGTGAATTCAATATTATTAAAATTTGCACAAAAACATAACGTCAAATATTTTGCTGCTAACAGCAATTATTATTTAGATAAAAAAGGATTTGATGCGCACGATATTTTATTGTGTGTAAAAGATGGTGAGAAAAAAGCAAATCCTGTTGGTCGCGGAAGAGGCTTTAGATATGGCTTACCAACGAAAGAGTTTTATTTTAAGTCACCAAAAGAAATGATTGCGTTGTTTAATGATATGCCAGAGGCTATTGAAACAACGAACGAAATTGTAGCAAAGATTGAACAGTATAAATTAGGTCGGGATATCTTATTACCTAAGTTTGAAATCGCGTCTGATTTTATTGCGACTAACGTTTTGGAGATAGACGCTTCGAATGAACGCATTATTGCATTAAAAGAAAAAGGTTGGGCAGATAAAAATTTATCTTCTGAAGCAATTGAAATTCAAAAAGCTGAAATGCGAGTGATTGCAGAGCAGTTTATCTACATGTCGCATTTAACGTGGGAAGGCGCACATAAGCGTTATCCGGAGATGAATGATGAAACCAAAGATCGTATCGCTTTTGAATTAACAACCATTGAGCGAATGGGCTATCCCGGTTACTTTTTAATTGTAGCCGACTTCATCGCTGAAGCACGTAAAATGGGAGTAGCTGTAGGGCCAGGACGTGGTTCGGCTGCGGGTTCCGCTATTGCATATTGTTTATGGATTACCAATGTTGACCCGATTAAATTTGATCTCCTCTTTGAGCGTTTTTTAAATCCGGATCGTATCAGTATGCCCGATATAGATATTGATTTTGATGATGAGGGTCGAGATAAAGTGATTGATTATGTTATTAATAAATACGGTGCTAATCAGGTAGCACAAATTATTACTTATGGAACGATGGGCGGTAAATCGGCTATTAGAGATACGGCGCGCGTGTTGGATTTGCCATTACCAGATGCCGATCGATTAGCTAAATTATTTCCTGATAGTTTAGATGCGAAGCTAAAAGCGCTATTAAAGCCTGAAGGCATTGATCCAAAATATTTAGAGAAGATAAAAGATAAACGAGAGGTCATAGATCAATCGTATAGTTTTAGAAAATTATCGGAAGAAAAAACACCTGAAGCAGATGTGTTAAAACAAGCATACGAATTAGAAGGTTGCTTAAGAAACACTGGTATCCATGCGTGTGGCGTTATCATCACGCCTGATGATATGGTAAAGTTTGTACCGGTTACTAAAGCAAAAGATAGTCAGATGCTCGTCACGCAATTTGATAACTCTGTTGCGGAAAGTGCAGGCCTACTGAAAATGGACTTCTTGGGCTTACGCACATTAACGATTATTAAGGATGCGGTGGCTTATATCAAACAAAATCATGGTGTGGATATCGATATTGATACCATTCCATTAGATGATAAAAAAACATACGAGTTATTTCAACGAGGAGAAACCAATGCGGTGTTCCAATATGAAAGTGCTGGTATGCAAAAATCGTTGAAAGATTTAAAGCCCGATTCTTTCAATGATTTGATTGCGATGAATGCCTTGTATCGACCAGGACCAATTGCATATATTCCTAATTATATTAATCGTAAGCATGGCAGAGAGCCTGTTGTGATGGACTTAGAAGGGATGGATGAATTTTTGGGAGAAACGTATGGCATTACGGTTTATCAAGAACAAGTTATGCGATTGTCTCAAAAACTTGCCAATTTTACAAAAGGTGATGCTGATACATTGCGTAAGGCGATGGGAAAAAAAGATCGTTACACCTTGGATAAAATGAAAGGTAAATTCATTGACAACTGTAAAACAAATGGTCATGATCCTGTAGTTTCTGAAAAAGTTTGGAAAGATTGGGAAGCATTTGCGAGTTATGCTTTTAATAAATCTCACTCTACCTGTTATGCGTATGTAGCTTTTCAAACTGCCTATATCAAAGCACATTATCCATCGGAGTTTATGGCATCGGTGTTAAATCATGCAGGAAGTATTGATGCCATTTCGTTTTTAATGGAAGAATGTAAACGTATGGGTGTAAAAGTATTAGGGCCAGACATTAACGAAGGTTTCGCTAAATTTGCAGTAATACCAGGTGGCACAGATATTCGTTTTGGAATGGGTGCTATTAAGGGAGTAGGGGAAAACACCGTAAATAATATAATTGAAGAACGAAATGCGAACGGAAAATTTGTTTCTGTTTTTGATTTAGCAAAACGTTTGGATAGTAAATGTGTTAATAAAAAATCGCTGGAAGGACTTGCTTTAGCTGGTGGTTTTGATGCAATGGAAGGCATGCATCGCGCCATGTTTTTTACGCCTGATTTAGATGGACAAACATTAACAGATAAGCTTATTAAGTATAGCAATCAAATGGCTTTGGGGAATGATACCTCACAAGCAAGTTTGTTTGGTGGCGACGATGAGGTAGAAATTACAGAACCTCAATTACCTACTAAAATTGAAACTTGGAGCAAGTTAGAAGAATTAGCACGTGAAAAAGAAGTGGTAGGATTTTTTATTTCCGGGCATCCTTTAGATCCATTTAAGGTAATTATCAATCATAAATGCAATGCGAATTGCGCACAATTAAAAGCAGGCTTGGAACCATTTAAAGGAAAGGACATCACCTTTGGAGGCATTGTTACGGGCTCGGAACAGCGTACCAGCAAAACAGGCAATGCCTTTGGTAAATTAATTATTGAAGATTACCATGGTGCTTTGGAATTGATGTTGTTTGGAAAAGATTTTGTAGAGTACAATAAGTTTATGGTGAAATCCTTATTTGTTTTTGTAAAAGCGAAAGTTCAAGAACGTTATGGTCAACCGGGTAGTTTAGAAATTAAAGTTCAGAAAATCGAATTATTGGAAAGTGTAAAAGAAACGATTTTTTCTAATATGAAATTACGGATGGATATTAATGCGATTAATGAAGAGCTGATTGCTCATATTGATGCTATATTTAGTGCATCACAAGGTAAATGTAACGTCGAGTTTTTTATAGAAGATATTGCTGAAAACTTAAGTGTGAAGCTACCTTCTAAAAGTAGGAAGATAGGCATTACAAGCGACTTAACGGCAGCATTAGATAAGATAAGGGATTTAACGTATGAGTTGAGTTAATGGTAATCATACAAAATTAGCGAATGTAAGATTACAAAGAATCGTATCGTTAATTCGTAAATAAAAGCCCTTCATCATTTATATGATGAAGGGCTTTATTTTATAAAAAAATTAAACTACAAACGTTGCTTCTGATGTAATTGCCACGTTTAATACTTTTGAAATAATACAATTTTTTTCAGCATCTTTTGTAATAGCTACAAATTCATCTGCTGTAATGCCATCTACACTTCCTGAAATTATTAAGTGAACTGCAGTAACTGCTAATCCTTCCATGGTTACAATAGCCTCTGTATCCAATGCTTTTGCCGTTAAACCTTTAGCGGTTAACATAGCGCTAACTGCCATTGTAAAACAACCTGCGTGAGCTGCTGCTAATAATTCTTCAGGATTAGTTCCTGCTTCGCCTTCTTCAAAACGAGTTTTAAAACTGTAATTGGTATTATTTAAAATACCACTTGGTGTAGTTAATGATCCTTTACCTTCTTTAAGGTTTCCTTGCCAATGGGCTTTTGCTGTTCTTTTCATGTTGTTATTTATTTTTAGTTGTTGTTAAATTAGTAAAAAAATAGTTATTCGTAATTGGTTAGTTTTTGTTGATTGTTTAATGCTTGATTTCAAAACGATCGAGGTTCATCACTTTATTCCAAGTAGAAACAAAATCTCTAATAAATTTATCAGTTGCATCTGAACTAGCATATACTTCGGCAATGGCTCTTAGTTCTGAGTTTGAGCCAAAAACAAGATCTGCACGTGTTGCTGTCCAAATTAAATTATTGTTTTTTCTATCACGTCCTTCAAACTCCAATTGATATTCATCAATTGGTTTCCAAACAGTATTCATATCAAGTAAGTTTACAAAAAAATCGTTGCTTAAAGTCTCATTTTTCTTTGTAAATACGCCATGGTTCGAATAATCGAAGTTGGTTTTTAAAACCCTTAAACCACCTAAGAGCACGGTTAGTTCGGGAGCAGTTAACGTAAGCAACTGTGCTTTATCTAATAATAATTCTTCGGTTGAAATACTATATTTTGATTTTTGGTAGTTACGGAAACCATCGGCAATTGGTTCTAAAAAATCAAAAGATTCTACATCGGTTTGTTCTTGTGTAGTGTCCATGCGGCCAGCAGTAAAAGGAACTATTACCTGATGTCCTGCGTTTTGAGACGCTTTTTCAATTGCTGCACATCCGCCCAAAACAATTAAATCAGACAATGAAACTTTTTTGTCGTCGTGTTGTAGCGCATTAAATTCATTTTGAATGTTTTTAAGTTTTGCTAAAACAATATCTAATTGTGTAGGATTATTTACTGCCCAATTTTTTTGCGGTAATAACGCAATTCGTGCTCCATTAGCGCCACCGCGTTTATCTGAACCACGAAATGTAGATGCCGATGCCCAGGCTGTGGAAACTAGTTGCGAAACTGATAAACCTGAATTTAATAGTTTAGTTTTCAGTGCAGTAATATCTGTTTCATTAATCAATTTATGATTAAGCGTTGGAATTGGATCTTGCCATATTAATTCTTCTTTCGGTACATCAGCTCCTAAATAACGAGCGCGTGGACCCATATCACGATGTGTTAGTTTAAACCAAGCACGGGCAAATGCATCAGCAAAGGCATCTGGATTTTCGTAAAAATGGCGTGAAATTTTTTCATACGCAGGATCTAATTTTAATGATAAATCCGTAGTTAGCATCGTTGGCAAATGTTTTTTTGATGCATCGTACGCATCAGGAATTACAGCACTGGCATTTTTAGCTACCCATTGATGCGCTCCTGCAGGACTTTTTGATAGTTCCCATTCGTAACTAAATAAATTTTCAAAATAGTTATTGCTCCATTTAGTGGGTGTTTGAGACCAGGTAACTTCTAAGCCACTGGTAATGGTATCCTTGCCTTTGCCTGTTAAAAATTTGCTCAACCATCCAAAACCTTGATTTTCTATTGCCTCTGCTTCCGGCTCAGAACCTACTAAACCAGCATCGCCAGCACCATGTGTTTTTCCAAAAGTATGCCCACCCGCTATAAGTGCTACGGTTTCTTCATCGTTCATGGCCATACGCGCAAAGGTTTCGCGAATATCTATTGCAGCAGCTATTGGGTCGGGCTTACCGTTTGGTCCTTCTGGATTGACATAAATTAATCCCATTTGCACCGCTGCCAAAGGGTTTTCTAATTCACGTTCTCCAGTATAACGTTTATCATCTAACCATTTTGTTTCAGAACCCCAATATATATCTTCTTCTGGCTCCCAAACATCTTCTCTACCACCAGCAAAACCAAAGGTTTTAAAGCCCATCGATTCTAATGCTATATTTCCTGTAAGAATCACTAAATCTGCCCACGAAATTTTTTGACCATATTTTAATTTAATTGGCAACAATAATCTTCGTGCTTTGTCCAAATTTCCATTATCTGGCCAACTATTTAATGGCGCAAAACGTTGTTGGCCCGCACCTGCACCACCACGTCCGTCACCTGTGCGATAAGTGCCAGCACTGTGCCATGCCATACGGATAAAAAATGGGCCATAATGTCCAAAATCAGCTGGCCACCAGCCTTGTGAGTCGGTCATTAAAGCATGCAAATCTTTTTTTAGAGACTCCATATCAAGTTTCTTAAATTCATCTGCATAATTAAATGTTTTATCTAATGGGTTAGATAGAGTTGAGCGCTGTCTAAGCGTATTTAATTTTAATTGATTTGGCCACCAGTTTTGATTTTGTGTGCCGCCACCACTTACATTTGATTTTTTTTTACCAAAGTGAAATGGGCATGTGCCAGTACTGTTTGAGTTATTTTCCATATTGAATTAGTTTTAAATAAAAAATGATTTAGCAAATTTGTACATTCTTTAGTTATAAATCAAACTGATATTTTATATCTTTGTATAGATAAAATCTATATATGAATTTACAACAATTAGAATACATCATTGCCGTTGATAAATTAAAAAACTTTGTAAAAGCTGCAGAATCATGCTTTGTTACTCAGGCAACGTTGAGTATGATGATTAAAAAATTGGAAGAAGAGTTGGATGTTAAAATATTTGATAGAAGTAAACAGCCTGTAAAAGCAACCGAAGTTGGACAAAAATTGATTTTACAAGCTAAAAAAATACTATTAGAATCAAAGAAATTAAAAGAACTGATCAGTGAAGAAAAGGGGATTGTGAGCGGAGAATTGAAGATTGGCATTATTCCCACGTTAGCTCCTTATCTATTGCCTTTGTTTTTAAAAAAATTCATACAATCTTTCCCATTAGTAAAATTAGTGATTAATGAATTTACAACTGATGATATTATTAAAAAACTGAAGTCAGGTGATTTAGATGCAGGGATATTAGCTACACCGCTTCATCATAAAGCTATTATAGAGCAAGTGTTGTTTTACGAAAAATATTTTTTATATGTCAATCAAAATGAAAATGGATTTAATAAACAATTTGTTTTACCAAAAGATATTGATGTGAATCGCTTGTGGTTATTGGAAGAAGGGCATTGTATGAGAAATCAAATCTTAAATTTTTGTGAACTAAAAAAGTTAAAAGAATCAGAAGAAGGCTTTCATTATCATGCAGGAAGTATAGAAACACTTAAAAATATGGTTGACACTAATTTTGGTATGACAATTATTCCAGAGTTGGCAACCAAACATTTAACTAATTCTCAAAAAAAACGATTACGATCATTTGTATCACCAATACCAGTAAGAGAGATAAGCTTTGTGACTCATCAGGATTTTTTAAAAATTAATATGATCCAATGTTTACAACAGGTTATCATATCCGTTATTCCAGATGACATGAAAGAGAAGAAAAAAATACAAATTATAAATATTTAAAGCGTATTTAATTTCAACTCAAAAGCTGTATGCTCTATGTTATCAGTAAAATTGATATAAGTAGCTATCTTAGTAAAATAAACGTTTCCTTTTTGATCTTTGGAGCAATCTAACAACACTTTATTTTCCAATCCTTTTTTGCCAAGAAATACATAGTTGTATTTTTTTGTTCCTAGTAAGATATCTATTTTTTTAAGTATAAAAAAAGAATTGCCTAAATCGTCCATCACTGTTTTTACAACCACAGCATTCAATGGCTTTTTGTATTTGAATACATCATAATCACTAATATTATTTAACATAAATTTACCATAAGTGTCGCCTTTGGTATAGCTGATGAATTTTGGAATTGCTTTGCTGGCAATTAAAAAACGAGAAGGTGTAATGTCGTAATCTAATTCATTTGGTATAATATCAATATGCCATGAACTAAAGTAAACAAAGGTATTTGGAAGCGTTTGCTCATACATGTCTGCCCATACATCAAATCCACTAACTGTTTTTTTGAATTCGCGAATTTTTAAATGATAGGACGTTGTGAAGGTTTGGTTATTTGTTTGTAAGGGTAAGGCGATTATTTTTTCGGTTTTTGAAATCACTTCGCCCAAGCTATCGATGTAAATTAAAAATAATTGATGACGTTTCGAAAGATTAATGAAATTAGAATTATTTTTTTTAAAGTCAATCATCTCTTTTTCGTAGATACTACCTATAACGGCTATACTCTTGGTTTTAGAGTCGTAGATGGAGTTAGAGTATAAATAACTTTTGGCATCGAGTTTTGAACCCAATCGAGTACCTTTAATGAGTTCTCCGGTAATCGAATTGATGCGCAATATCCATTGACCTTTTTTGATCCCATCATTTACATTAACGTAAACCATCACATAATTACTATCAGCATACACAACTGTTGCGTGGTGTATGAATTGTCGTTCGAAGGCAAATTGCCATTTATCGCCATATTCAAAGGGTTTGAGCATCGATTTTAATTCGTATTTATTCAAATAAAATTGAGTACCGCTGGTGTCTTTATTGTTGCGAATTACAAATAAATCATTTTTAAAAATATATGTTTCATCATCAAAAACGGCGATTGAATTAACATGATTAGCGTCGTAATTATTAGCACTGCATATTTTCCCTAAGGTATCGTTTAAGCGTAAAAGCGTGACTACATTTTTTTCGTTGGCTAATTGAAAATAAAAATTAATCACATCATGAGTTGTATCAACGGATGTCTCTAAATAGTCAATTGGCCTATGTTTCCCCAAGTTTAAATTGATGCTGTCTTTCAGATGGAGTGTTTGATCAAAAGCAAAACATTTGAAGAGTAACTCGTTTTTTTGTTGCTCGTAGCCATATACATATATGGTATGATGAAACTGTATGGAATTAGCGGACAGTAAATTCTTTTTAAAACTTTGAGCTTTAGAAGTACCGCACAATATTAGTAGAATAAATAGTATGTTCTTATACATTTTCAGTGAAATTTAGATAAATAAACTAGCATATACATTGGTAATAGTGGGGTAGGTGTGGACGAACGGAGCGAACTGTAATTTTTTCGGTGGCATTGCGAAGGCTTTTGTGCGAGAAAAAATGGATATGGCCTTTCGCCTTGTCACGCCAAGGCGTGATTGTTTCTTTTGGTCAAGCAAAAGAAAATAAAAAATAATACCGATAGCTCTCGGTAGCATTGCTTTTATTGAAGAGCCATATAATATGGATTGCTTAAGTCTCATCTAAACAAATATAAATAATTAAACAGAAAGCTAAAAGGACTTGCAAAAGCTTATTAAATTAGTTATTCTTGTGATCAAAAAAAGCACTATATGAAATATCCATGTAGCCTCATCACAATCATAGATGAAGATAACATGGATAAACCATATGACTACTAAAAAACACTAATATCTACATATGAATTCTAAACTTTTTATCATCCCCATTACAGCAACTTTAGTATTAAGTGCTTGCAAATCTAATCAGTCAGACTATAACAGTACTATTACTAAAACTAATCAAGATACTATTATGAGTGATACATCCAAACCATTTGAATATGTAAGCGAACAGTTTGCTGATTTAAGAGTGCTACGATATGAAATTCCAGGATTTGATCAATTGTCTCTTCAGCAAAAAGAGTTATTGTATTATTTATCGGAAGCTGCGCTGTGTGGTAGAGATATTATTTTCGATCAAAACTATAAGTATAATTTAACTGTTCGTAAAACCATTGAGGCTATTGTTTTGAATGAGCACACAAATGGAAATGCAGAAGAATATGAGAAATTTTTAGTATACGTTAAACGTGTTTGGTTTAGCAGAGGTATTCACCATCATTATGGTAGTGAAAAATTCTTCCCTGAATGTTCTCAGCCTTATTTTAAAGACTTAATATTTAGTTGCGACATGTCTATGCTACCTTTAAAGCAAGGTGAAACTAAAGATGCATTTATTGCGCGTATTTTACCAATCATTTACGATCCCAAAATAGCCCCTAAAAAAGTTAGCTTAGATGCTAAAACAGATTTATTAACTAGTTCTGCCGTTAATTTTTATGAAGGTGTAACGCAAAAAGAAGCAATAGATTTTTATGAAAAACTAACTAATAAGTCTGATACTATGCCTGTTATGATTGGTTTAAACAGTAAGTTAATTAAAGAGAATGGTGTGATAAAAGAAAAAACGTGGAAAGTAGGAGGGATGTATACACAGGCGATTGAAAAAATTGTGTATTGGTTGGAGAAAGCAGTAGCTGTTGCTGAAAATCCTGAGCAAAAATCCGCGTTAGAAAAATTAGTTGTATTTTATAAATCAGGTTCGTTAAAAGATTTTGATGCTTATAATATTGCATGGGTAAAAGATACTAAAAGTGCCATTGATGTAGTAAATGGTTTTATTGAAGTGTATGAAGATCCATTAGGAAAAAAAGGAACATTTGAATCAGTGGTTTCCATTAAAGATTTTGAAGCCTCTAAACGTATTGCTACCATTGGTGATAACGCGCAATGGTTCGAAGATCATTCTACATTATTGCCTCAGCATAAAAAGAAAAACGTGAAAGGGATCTCTGCAAAAGTTATTAATGCGGTTTGCGAAAGCGGCGCCTCATCACCTTCTACTCCAATTGGTATTAATTTACCAAACAATGAGTGGATCAGAGAAACACATGGTTCTAAATCAGTAAACTTAGGGAACATTGTAGAGGCTTATGAAAAGGCAGCAGGTGGAAGTGTTGTCAATGAATTTTATTATAACGATGCGATTAAGAAAAACGTATTAGACTATGCGGGCTTAGCAGATAAATTACATACAGATATGCATGAAGTAATTGGTCATGCAAGCGGGCAAATAGAACCAGGTATTGGTCAGCCACACGAAACTTTAAAAAATTATGCGTCTGCTTTAGAAGAAGGACGTGCGGATTTAGTTGCCTTATATTATTTAATGGATCAAAAATTAGTTGAGTTAGGAGTAATGCCGTCCTTAGATTATGGTAAAGCATCTTATGACGAATACATTACAAAAGGTTTGATGGTACAATTATCTCGTTTGAAATTGGGTGATAACATCGAAGAGGCGCACATGCGTAATCGTCAAATGGTTGCTAAATGGGCTTTAGAAAAAGGAAAAAAAGATAACGTGATTGAGAAAAAAGTAGAAAAAGGTAAAACCTATTTTGTGATTACTGATTACTTAAAACTACGTGTGTTGTTTGGCGATTTATTAAAGGAATTACAACGCATCAAATCTCAAGGTGATTACAAAGCGGGTAAAGATTTAATTGAAAATTACGGTGTAAAAGTAGATTTAGCTTTACATAAAGAAGTGTTGGAACGCTATAAAAATCTGGCAATGGCACCTTATCAAGGATTTATTCAACCTAAGTTAGTGCCTATTATAAAAGACGGAAAAATTGTTGATGTGAAGGTAGAATATCCTACAAACTTCACCAATCAAATGTTAGACTATAGTAAGAACTATAGCTTCTTGCCTGCTATTAATTAGTGTCAGCAAGAAAACGCCAATTTCATCGTTGAGCTTGCCTTAAAAATGGTTATTTACTTTAGTAAACTCCTATTTTTTTTAGGTTTCGCTCGCCTTGAACTTGAAGTTTTCTTTCAGCCACTTTAACTTTTTGGTTTTTCGATATTTTCAGTGGAATTGAGTTAAATAAACTAACCCATACGTTGGTAAGTGTGCGGTAGGTTTTGCCAAAACGGTGTGAAATCCTAGTTTTTCGGGAGGCTAAGCGAAGGCATTTTGTGTGACGAAAAATGGATTTGGCGTTTTGGCTTGACTTTTTTTGTTACTTTTTTTCGTCAAGGAAAAAAACGTAAAAAAGATGATTAAATTTTTGAGTGAACCCTAATTAAGCAATAGTTTCCATATAAATTAAAAAGAGGCTGTCTTAAAAGATTCAATCGTCATACTGAATTTATTTCAGCATCTCTAAATACTTAATTTTACTAGGTTGAGATTCTGAAACAAGTTCAGAATGACACGTAAAATATATTTTGAGATAACCTCTTTTTTTATTGTTTTGTGAAAGTGATTAATGCGCCTCTAACCAGTTTACGCCAACGCCCATTCCTACTTCTACGGGTACTTTCAAAGGTAAGGCATGCTTCATGTGTTTTTCAACCATAGGTTTAATCAAATCAAGTTCTGGTTTATATACATCAAATACTAATTCATCATGTACTTGCAAAATCATTTTTGATTTCACATTCATCGTTTTTAATTCGTTGTGTATATTAATCATCGCTACTTTTATCATATCAGCAGCAGAGCCTTGTATAGGTGCATTGATAGCGTTTCGTTCAGCATAAGAGCGAACAGTGGCATTGTTGGAGTTAATATCTTTCAGCCAACGTTTACGCCCTAATAAGGTTTGTACGTAACCATGCTCCTTGGCAAATTTTATTTCGGTTTCCATATAGGTTTTAATAGAACCATATTGCGCAAAATAATTATCAATCAATTGCTTTGCTTCGGCACGAGGAATATTTAAATTTTCGGCTAAGCCAAAAGCGCCTTGCCCGTATATGATACCAAAATTAACACTCTTTGCTTTGTAACGCATTTCCTTTGTTACATCGGCTTCTTCAATGCCATATACTTTTGCAGCAGTCGCTGTGTGAATATCTTTTCCTGAATTAAAGGCATCACACATATTAATATCTCCACTAATAGAAGCCACAATGCGCAATTCTATTTGAGAATAATCGGCACTTAATAATACGTAATCTTCGTTACGTGGAATAAAGGCTTTGCGTATTTGCCTGCCGCGTTCCGTTCTAATCGGAATATTTTGCAAGTTAGGATTATCACTACTTAATCGCCCTGTAACTGCTACTACCTGATTAAACGTGGTGTGTATGCGATTTGTTTTTTCGTTGACCAATAACGGTAAGGTGTCTACATACGTCGATTTTAATTTTACCAACTCTCTGTAATCTAAAATTTTTGAAATGATGGGATGCTTGCCTTCGAGCTTAGATAGGATATCTTCACCGGTAGCATATTGTCCTGTTTTTGTTTTCTTAGGTTTATCAACGATTTTGAGGTATTCAAATAAAATTTCGCCTACTTGTTTAGGTGATGAAATATTAAATTTAGTACCGGCTAATTCCTGAATTTCGGCATCTACTTTAGTAATATCATCTTTTAACTGTGCTGAAAATTCGTTGAGCCCAGCCACGTCAATATTAATACCTTCTCGTTCCATGCCTGCTAATGCCTCTATTAACGGGAGTTCTACATCATGGAATAATTTTTCGGTGCCCGCTTCTTTTAATTTTGGTTCAAAGGCTTCTTTTAATTGAAAGGTAATATCAGCATCTTCGGCGGCATAGTTGGTAATGACATCCAAAGGAACAGAGCGCATGCTTAATTGATCTTTTCCTTTTTTACCAATTAATTCTTCAATGCTAATGGGTTGGTAATCTAAGTATGTTTCCGCTAAGATGTTCATGTTATGGCGCATATCAGGCATAAACAGAAAGTGAGCCACCATGGTATCCCACAATTTATTTTTAATTAATATTCCATAATTTTTTAATACTTGTAAATCGTATTTAATGTTTTGTCCAATAAGTGTTTTGGTCTCATCTTCAAATAACGGTTTAAATAAATTCATAGTGTGTAGTGCCAAACCGTTATCTTCCGAAATAGGCACATAATAAGCTTCTTTAGACTTTACTGCAAATGATAAGCCTACCAGTTCCGCATTCAATGTGTTTAAATCGGTGGTTTCCGAATCAAAACAGAATTCAGTATGACTATTTAAAACAGAAATTAAGTGTTTAATTTTTTCTTCCGTCTCACATAAGATGTAATTAGGATTTATGTCTTTAATGGTTTTAAATACTTTGGCATCAGCCTCTGCCACAGCTTCTAAATGCTCTTCGCTAAATAAATCGCCTGAATTAAATAAATCAGATTTTACTTTAGCAACTTCTTTTGGTTTGCCACCAAAATTTGTAGATTCCTTAACGCCTCCAATATCTTCGCCTAATAGTTTTTGAGCGATGCCTCTAAATTCTAATTCAGAAAATAATTCGCGCAAGGCTTCTTTGTTTATTTCTTTTAAGGTTAGTTCTGCTTCGTTGAATTCAACGGGTACATCTAAAATAATCGTAGCTAACCATTTTGATTGTATCGCTTTTGCTTTATTGTTCTCAACTTTTTCTTTAAGCTTTCCTTTGAGTTTATCCGTATTATCTAATAAATTCTCAATGGTTCCGAAATCTTTTACTAGCTGAATGGCAGTCTTTTCGCCTACTCCGGGGATGCCTGGAATGTTATCGGCCTTGTCGCCCATTAAACCTAATATATCAATTAGTTGACCTACATGTGTGATTTCCCATTTTTTACATATTTCCGGAACACCCAGTATTTCGGCACCATTGCCTAAACGAGCAGGTTTGTATATAAATGTATTTTCATCCACTAATTGTCCGTAATCCTTATCAGGAGTCATCATATAGGTTGTAAAGCCTTGTTGTTCGGCTATTTTAGCCAAAGTTCCAATGGCATCATCGGCTTCAAAACCAGGTGTTTTAATAATTTGAATATTAAAGCCCTCTATGAGTTGGTAAATATAAGGAATACACGTACGTAAATCTTCGGGCATTTCTTCACGATGCGCTTTATAATCAACAAACTCCGTGTGTCGCTTTGTTAATTCAGGAGTATCAAATACAACCGCAATATGTGTCGGTTTTTCTTTATTCAAGATTTCCAATAACGTATTTGTAAAGCCAAAAATAGCTGATGTGTTTAATCCCTTAGAACTTACGCGAGGATTGCTGCTAAAGGCGAAATACGCCCGGTATATCAATGCAAACGCATCAAGTAAGAATAATTTTTTGGGAGTGTCTTTGGTTATCATGATGGTATTTGTATCTAAAAATCGATTGGGTTTATTAAAATAAGTGATGCTTTATTTGTATCGCCTAAATGTATAATTATTTGCTAAAATACATGAATTTGAAGCTCATCAACATATAAACATTATCCAAACAAAAAGTGTTTTTCTTTGGTTAATAGACTACAAAAACAATTAACTCATTTTCGGTTAAAATGCTGTTTTTAAGGCATTAAGCAATTATGCGTCAATGATGCGTCAGATAAGCGATTGTAAAGGTTATTTTAACGATAAATATGATTTATATTATTTCTCAAAAAATAATTGAAATTAAATTTGTTTAAACCAATACACTGTATAAATTTACATTGTTATTTAAACACATACGATGGACAGATTAAAAGATAAGTTTCGTGAGAAAGCTGTGCCTTTAGCGGCAGAAATTAAAGACATCATCAAAAATCATGGTGATATAAAATTAGGTGAAATTACTGTAGCCCAAGCATACCAAGGTATGAAGGGTATGATAGGTATGGTAACAGAAACATCTAAGTTAGATCCTGAGGAAGGGATTCGCTTCAGAGGTTACTCTATTCCCGAGTTACGTGAGAAATTACCAAAAGCACCAGGAGGCACCGAGCCATTACCAGAAGGTATTTTCTACTTAATGTTAGTAGGTGAATTGCCAACTCAAGATGATGTTAGTTTTATCACGGGCGAATGGCAAAAACGTAGCAACGTTCCTAAACACGTTTTTGATGTAATTGAAAAATTACCTACTGATGCGCATCCTATGACACAATTCGTTATTGGTATTATGGCTATGCAAACCGAAAGTGTTTTTGCTAAAGCTTATGCAAAAGGTGTAAATAAAAAAGATTATTGGGATTATGTGTATGAAGATTCAATGAATTTAATTGCACGTTTACCACGTATTGCCTCTTATATCTACCGCCGTAAATACAAAGGTGGTGCGCATATCGAACCAGATCATAAATTAGATTGGGCAGCAAATTTTGCACATATGTTGGGTTACGAAGAGTTTGATATGAAACGTTTAATGCGTTTATATTTAACGATTCACGTCGATCATGAAGGTGGAAACGTTTCGGCTCATGCGACTCATTTAGTAGGTTCAGCACTAAGCGATCCTTATTTAGCATTTGCAGCTGGCATGAATGGTTTAGCAGGTCCGCTGCATGGTTTGGCTAATCAAGAAGTATTAAGCTGGATCATGGAATTGAAAGAAAATTTAGGTGGTGGTTTACCAACTAAAGAGCAAATTGCAGAGTATATCAAACAAACGTTAGCTGAAGGAAAAGTGGTTCCAGGTTACGGGCATGCGGTGTTACGTAAAACAGATCCTCGTTTTACAGCTCAACAAGATTTTTATAAAACATACATCAAACATGATGATATTTGTGAAATTGTTCAAATGGTTTATGAAGTAGCTCCTCCAATTTTAGAATCAACAGGAAAAATTAAAAACCCATGGCCTAATGTGGACGCTCACTCTGGAGCTTTATTATCACATTATGGTATGCATGAATATGATTTCTATACCGTATTATTTGGTGTATCGCGTGCATTAGGTGTATTAGCAAGTTTAGTATGGGACAGAGCAACGGGGTCTGCTATTGAAAGACCAAACTCTACAACTACCGAAGCTATAAAAGGCATTATTAAAAAAGCACAAGAAGCAAAAGTTTAATAAATAATTTTTTCAACTTAAAACCCATCAATTTTTGATGGGTTTTTTTATAACCAATAAACTTATATGAGTAAGAATATGATTGGCCTATATTATGTTGACACAACGTTCGTCATTGCGAGGCCCGAAGCAATCTCCTATGAATAAATTAGTCACCAAGAAATTATAAATTTTCCTTCAAACAGACATAGAAAAATCTATGTTCTGTTGTCGGGACAAATTTTGGGGTATACAAAAGTAATAAAAAAATATTAAAATTTCAATCTCCTATTAGTAATCAATGTTACAAGTATCATTTAGTTTTATTTTAATGAATAGCCACAGCCTCAAAAGAGATAATTAAATCAGATTGCTTCAAGTGGTCTAAGATCATTAACTATGAATTTTTATTTTTTTATTTTTTGTAAAGCTTTATTTTTTTCGTTTTATTTTAATACTCCTTTTTCATATTCTATGTTTGTTTTCCAAACAGTAAACAAACGAGATAGTAGTTTCCTAGCAATAACTACAATGGCACGTTTGCCTGTTTTTGTTTTCAATAATTCGTGATATTTTAATGTAAGTGCAGGATCTACTCTTATGGCTACCCAAGCAGCCTCTATAATTAATGCTCTTATTGTTTTATGAGCTCTATTAGTCATTTTACCTTTATGAACTCGCTCGCCCGAAGAATATTCACTTGGGCATAATCCAATAAATGAATTAAATTTTGAAAAATTATCAAAGCGATTAATGTCGCCTATTTCGGTAAGCATAGTCATTGCTGTTATTAATCCAATTCCAGGTGTGCTGGTCAACAAGGTGTAGTTTGCAGCATAAATTTCGCTTATTGATAAAGTCCGCAATCGTTTATTGGTTTCAAATAAGCGTTTACGTAAAAGTAAAACATCTTCTATTAAAAGTGATACTGTAATATTATTGCTATAATCCGTTATCTCTAATTCTTTTAGCCAGGTTATAAAATTATTTGTCCAATAGGCTTTATCGTGCTGTGCTGGGATTTTTAAACCCAAAATAAATAAGCACGATTTTATGCCTTGTTTTTTTGCTTTCAAATCTTCCTGAACACGCTTTCTATAACGCACTAAATTTCTATCAGCCTCGATGTTTGCTTTAGGTATATAAACTGGTTTAAGCAATCCTTTTGAAAATGCCTCGCCTATTCTTCGAGAATCTGCCGCATCTGTTTTACTTAACATTCCTTTGTTAGTTTGAGGAACATCAGCCGCGTTAACAACACAACATTCTACACCAAGTGCTGTCAATTCCCATTGTACCGAAAATCCACAAAAACCAGCTTCGTAACAAGCTTTGTAAACAGCATCTGGATAATTAGCTTTTAAATGCTGTAGAAGAATCGTTCCGGTAGATTCTTGATGAAAGGTTTTAACAAAGCTGTCGCCTAAATAAATAGAAGCGCTCCAGTTCTTTTTATGAACGTCTAATCCAATGTTAATTGTTTGTCCTTTGAAACTTATTGATTCTCTCGTTTTTGTTTTTTCTTTTATATTTGTCATATCGTTGAGTTTTGAACTATAAATTTGTAGCTTTTTTTAGACTACTCCCAGTTCTTTCTCAACGATAATTTTTATTACATGGATACTCACGTATAGTATTGTTTGAGATTGCTTCGTACCTCGCAATGACGAACCATATATTTGCCATTAAAATTTAAAACAACAAAAAACCCCCAAGCAAAG
>JAYVDU010000063.1:0-6784 GCA_043749245.1 Bacteroidota bacterium
CCTTCTTCAATTTCTTTAAGGTTAGCTGAATCTAAGTATAATTCCATATTTTAATTTTTTATGAGTTTCAAATATACTGTTTTTATTTTCAAATTACAGTCTGATAAATTGCAGATTTTTTACACCTTAAATCTGCCAATTTGTAAATTAGTCTTCAATAGCACGTATACCTGGCAAGGTCCCTTGCTCTATATACTCCAATAACGCACCACCACCCGTGCTTACATAACTTACTTGGCTCGCCAAATTATATTTATTTATAGCAGCTACGCTATCGCCACCCCCAATTAAAGAGAAGGCACCTAATTTTGTAGCCTCTGCAATGGCCAATGCTACTTGTTTGGTGCCGTTTTCAAAACTACTCATTTCAAACACGCCCATTGGACCATTCCATAAGATGGTTTTAGAGTTTTTGATAACCTCACTAAACACAGCAATAGTATCAATGCTAATATCTAAACCCATCCATCCATCAGGGATTGAATTGATGTTGCTTTCTTTTGTATGAGCATCGTTGGCAAATTTATCAGCAATAATGGCATCTGTAGGGATATATAATTTTACACCTTTTGCCTTTGCTTTTACTACTAATTCTTTTGCTAATTCTAATTTATCATCTTCGCATAAAGAGCTGCCAATAGCGCCACCCATCGCTTTTACAAAAGTAAAGGCCATGCCGCCACCAATTAAGATGTTGTCGGCTTTATTCATTAATTGCTCAATGATTAAAATTTTATCACTCACTTTGGCGCCGCCAACAATCGCTGTAAATGGCTTTTGAGAGCCGTTAATCACTTTGTCAATACTGGCTACTTCATTAGCCATCACATAACCAAAACATTTTGCCTCTGGCTTGAAAAACTGCGCTATCACCGCAGTGGATGCATGAGCGCGGTGAGCGGTTCCAAAGGCGTCGTTGACATAAATATCGCCATGTTTGCTTAATTTTTCAGCAAAAGCGACATCTCCTTTTTCTTCTTCTTTATAAAAACGTAAGTTTTCAAGTAGTAAAACTTGTCCGGGTTTTAAGTTAGCTGATTTTTCAAAAGCAGCTGTGCTGATGCAATCATCTGCAAAATCAACAGGAACTCCGATTAATTTACTGACAGTAGATACGATGTGCTTTAAGGAATATTTACTATTTGTTGGGGTTGCTGAGCCCGCCGAAGCATCTTTCGGACGACCTAAATGCGACATTAAAATAACGCTACCATCTTTTTTTAAAATTTGTTTAATGGTTGCAACGGCAGCAATAATGCGAGTTTCATCGGTTACTTCAAAAGCGTCATTTAAAGGAACATTAAAATCAACACGAATAAGCGCGCGTTTATTTTGAAAAGAAAGGGTATCGATGGTTTTCATTATTTTTAGTTTAGGTGTGCAAAAATAATGTATTTTTTAAGACAGAAACCCCTTTCTCTTGAAAGCTAAAGTTTTGTTGGCCTTACTTTGCTCTTTACAATAAAGGCATAGGGAAAGTCGGTTTGAATTTTTTTAAGTAATTCGTAAGCCTCTAATTTGGTTTTAAAATCACCAACATTTACTACAAAATTAGGTTGCTGATAATCATCGTGAGTTGGCACATCATTGTATTTACTGCTAAAACGAGCCTTCACTTCATTTGCTTTGCTTCTGTCGGCACTAAAGTGAATTTTTACACGATAGCCATCACACTCACCATTTGTACGGCGGTGATATTCCGCTTTTTTTTCTTGTAGCGCCTTCACTTTCATAGATGTTTGTATAGCCGAGCTATTCGGGTTTTCTTGAGAAAACACATCGTAGAATGAAAGACCACATAAGCACAAGAGAAATAAAAACTTCATCTTGTAAAGGTAAAAAATTATATCTAAAATTGCTTAACTTTAAATTATTTAACGCCCAGTTGATTTTATGAAATCAGCATATTTGAATATATAAAGGACTCCAAAACGAAACACTATTTCTTCGATTCAAAAACCCTCCAATTCAGTAAAAATTCTTAAATTAGCACCTTATTTTAACAAAAATAAGAATGGACAAATTTTCCTACATTGGTACAAGCGATGTTAATGCTATTGAGGCGTTATACACACAATATCTTCAAAATCCGGATTCAGTTGATGCTTCTTGGAAAGATTTTTTTAAAGGCTTCGAGTTTGCCCAAACCAACTATAGTTCCGAAGGTGGCGCTATTCCTGAAAATGTAACTAAAGAATTTAAGGTTATTAGTTTAATTACAGGCTATCGTCAACGCGGACATTTATTTACT
This sequence comes from Bacteroidota bacterium, assembly GCA_043749245.1. Taxonomy (GTDB): domain Bacteria; phylum Bacteroidota; class Bacteroidia; order B-17B0; family Aurantibacillaceae; genus UBA4416. Next base: position 2,252 of record JAYVDU010000063.1, read on the forward strand.
AAAACAAACCCTGTTCGCCAACGTCGTCATTACGAGCCATCTTTAGCGCTCGAAACCTTTGGTTTATCGGATAAAGATTTAGAAACTGTTTTTCAAGCAGGAAATGAAATTGGTATTGGTGCTGCTAAATTAAAAGATATTGTTAGTCATTTAGAACACACCTATTGCCAAAGCATAGGAGTAGAATATTTATACATGCGCGAACCTCAGGTAGTAAAATGGCTACAGGAGCGGATGGAAAAAAACAAAAACACACCATCATTTTCTTATGATGAGAAAAAAGTGATTCTTAAAAAATTAACTCAAGCGGTTGTTTTCGAAAACTTCTTAGCTACAAAGTATGTGGGTCAAAAACGTTTTTCGTTAGAAGGCGCTGAGTCTGTAATACCTGCAATGAATGCCTTAATGGAGCATGGTGTTAATTTAGGGATTGAAGATTATGTGCTTGGCATGGCGCATCGTGGGCGTTTAAACGTGCTTACCAACATCATGAATAAAACCTACAAAGATGTATTTACTGAGTTTGAAGGCAGACCAAGTGAAGATTCTTTATTTGATGGTGATGTGAAATACCACATGGGTTATTCATCTGATCAAAAAAGTGATGAAGGAAAAAATGTACATATTAGCTTAACACCTAATCCATCCCATTTAGAAACGGTTGCGCCAGTGGTTCAAGGAATTATTCGTGCTAAAATAGATAACCGTCATAAAGGCGATCACTCAAAAGCCTGTGCGATTGCTATTCATGGCGATGCCGCAGTGGCGGGCCAAGGCATAGTATACGAAGTATTACAAATGAGCCAATTAGATGGTTACAAAACAGGTGGCACCATTCATTTCGTTATTAATAACCAAGTTGGTTTTACAACAAATTTCTTAGATGGTCGTTCATCAACGTATTGTACTGATATTGCTAAAGTGGTGTTATGCCCAGTGTTTCATGTAAATGGTGATGATGTAGAAGCATTGTGCTTCATTTCTAAATTAGCAATGGAGTTTCGTCAAACGTTTCACCGTGATGTATTTATTGATGTATTATGTTACCGTAAATATGGTCATAACGAAGGTGACGAGCCTCGTTTCACACAACCTCTTTTATACAAAGCCATTGCAACACATTCAAATTCTAAAGACATTTATGTAAAACGTTTAGAGTTAGATAAAAACGAATTAGCAAACGAAGCCAAAGCGATAGAAGCATCTTTTAAAGCGGAGTTAGAAGAAAACTTAGATTTAGCGAAGAAAACAGAAAACGTAAAAATCACTTCCTTTTTAGAAGGAAATTGGAAAGAGGTGAAAATGGCTGGTGCCAATGCATTTGACGCATCACCAAAAACGGCTATTACAGATAAATTATTTTTAGAGATTGCTAATAAAACGGTTGAATTACCTAAGGATAAAAAGTTCTTTAATAAAATTCAGAAATTATTTGATGATCGTAAAGCCATGATTGCTAATGATAATTACGATTGGGCAATGGGCGAATTAATGGCTTATTCATCTTTAATGAAGGAAGGCTTTCCTGTTCGTTTTAGCGGGCAGGATGTAGAGCGTGGCACATTCTCTCACCGCCATGCGGTAGTAAAAGTAGAAGATAGTGAAGAAGAATACACGCCATTAAATAATATTGATGCATCGGTTAAATTTGAAATTTATAATTCGTTGTTAAGCGAATACGGTGTATTAGGTTTTGAATACGGCTATGCGTTTGCAGCACCAAATACGTTAACCATTTGGGAGGCGCAGTTTGGTGATTTCTTTAATGGCGCACAAATTATCATTGATCAATATTTAACGTCGGCCGAATACAAATGGCGTCGTATGAATGGCTTGGTTATCTTGTTGCCTCATGGTTACGAAGGACAAGGCCCGGAGCATTCATCGGCTCGCATGGAACGCTTTTTACAAGCTTGCGCAGAAAACAATATGCAAATAGTCAATGCAACAACACCGGCACAGCAGTTCCACGTCATTCGTCGTCAGTTAAGCAGAGATTTCCGTAAACCATTAGTGTGTTTTACGCCTAAAAAATTATTGCGTTACCCATCGTGCGTCAGTAAGTTAACCGATTTCACGAAAGCAAATTTTCAAGAGGTATTAGATGATGTTTCGACAGGCTCAACAACAACCGTTGATGCTAAAAAAGTAACACGCGTTGCTTTTTGCTCTGGTAAAGTGTATTACGATTTAATTGAACGTCGTGAAAAAGAAGGCTGTGAAGACATTGCCTTTATTCGTTTAGAACAATTGTATCCTTTTCCACAAAAACAAATTGATGTGGTATTGAAAAAATACACGAAAGCAACGAGCTTCTTATTTGTGCAAGAAGAGCCGGAAAACATGGGGCCTTGGCGTTTTGTAGATAACAATATGCGCGCATTAAACTTAACATATATTGGCAGAGATGCGGCGGCTAGTCCGGCTACAGGCTTTGCTAAACGTCACGCCGCAGAGAATGAAGAAATCATGACCAGTATTTTTTCTAAAGTATTAGTTAAATAAAACATGTTAAACAACGAGCAAAAAAATATAATAATAAAAACATTAAAGCCGTTTAATCCTACTTATATAGGGTTGTTTGGTTCGTATGCTCGTAACGAAGAAAAACCAGAAAGTGATATAGATATTTTAATAGATTTAAATTATCCAACATTGAGTCTATTTGATATTGGCGGATTGCACTGGGATTTAGAGCAACAACTAAAAAAGAAAATAGACATCGCTTTTAAAAATAAATTAAAAGAAGATTTTAAGCCAACTATTTTAAAAGACCTTATCGTATTATTTAAAGCATGAAAGCGCAAAAGCCACATCTAAAAGATATACTTATTGCTATTGATAAAATAGATGAGGTAACAAATGTGGTTGTGTTTGATGTTTTTATGCAAGATTATAAAATTCATGATGTGGTTATGTATAATTTTATAATTGTTGGGGAAGCTTCAAATAGAATTTCAGATGAATTTAAACAAACTCATAACTCTGTAGAGTGGCATAAATTAAGGGGTATGCGAAATCATTTGGCCCATAGCTATGATGAAATAGATTATAAAGTTGTATGGGAGACAATTAAAAATGATTTACCACAATTAAAAAAACAAATTCAAAACATAATCCAAAATCTATAAAAAATTAAACACTAATTATATGGCAATTGTAGAATTAAAAGTACCAAGTCCGGGAGAATCAATTACAGAAGTAGTGATTGCTCGTTGGTTAAAACAAACAGGTGATGTCGTTGAAAAAGACGAAGTGTTAGCAGAGATTGATTCTGATAAAGCAACATTGACGCTTAACGCAGAGGAAAGTGGAAAAATAGAATTGTTAGCAGCTGAAGGCGATACCGTAAAGGTAGGGCAAGTTGTACTTAAAATAGACACATCATTTAAACCAGAAGCGAAAGCTAAAGTGGAAGCTCCAAAGGCAGAAGCTAAGGTTGAGGCTAAAAAAGAGACAGCTGTCACTTCGAGCGCAGTCGAGAAGCAAGCATCTAGTAACTACGCAACTGGTACACCAAGTATTGCAGCAGCAAAAATGATGTCGGAAAACAACATTGCTTCTAAGCAATTAAATGGAACGGGGAAAGACGGGCGCATCACCAAACAAGATGTGTTAGCGGCTTTGTCTAACGGTTTACCAACAGCACAAGCCGTATTATCAAACTCGTGGCAAGGTGGACGCGAAAAAGACAGAGCAAAAATGACATCCTTACGTAAAACCGTAGCGAAGCGTTTAGTAGCTGTTAAAAATGAAACTGCGATGTTAACTACCTTTAATGAGGTTGATATGAGCGCTATTTACGCCATCAGAGCAAAGTACAAAGATAAATTTAAAGAGGTTTATGGAAGCAATGTTGGCTTCATGAGTTTCTTTACAAAAGCAGTAACAGAAGCATTATTTCATTATCCTGCAGTAAACGGAATGATTGATGGCGAAGAGTTAGTGTATAATAAATACTGTGATATTGGAATTGCAGTAAGCGCTCCAAAAGGCCTAATGGTGCCTGTTTTGCGTAATGCAGAATTAATGAGCATAGCAGATATTGAAAAAGGAATTAAAGATTTAGCTGTTAAAGCACGTGATGGGAAATTAACTATTGAAGATATGATGGGCGGAACCTTTACGATTACTAATGGTGGTGTTTTCGGAAGTATGATGAGTACACCAATCATCAATCCTCCGCAAAGCGCTATTTTAGGGATGCACAACGTGGTTGATCGCCCGATGGCAGTTAACGGACAAGTAGTTATTCGTCCGATGATGTACGTGGCATTAAGCTACGACCACCGTATTATTGACGGAAGAGAAAGCGTTGGCTTCTTAGTAAAAGTAAAAGAAATGCTCGAAAACCCAAGCCGTATGCTTTTTGGCGGTAAAGTACCAGAAGAAGTATTGTTGGGATTATAAACACTTGTTAGTTCCGAGCTGTCACCGTCGAGTAGGCAAAGGGAATTTCACCCTAAGCCTCTCACAGAACCGTACGTGAACCTCTCAATTCATACGGCTCTTCTAACTTATTTTCCACCTCTT
>JAYVDU010000064.1:0-6784 GCA_043749245.1 Bacteroidota bacterium
GTTTAATTAAATACGAAATTAATATATTTTAGTATACTTGCTTGGATTAACTTCTAACATCAAATTGTAAATAACATCAAATACATCATCGGCGCTTGGCTTCGAAAAATAATCGCCATCCGATCCGTAAGCAGGACGATGGGCCTTAGCTGCGATTGTTAGAGGCTTAGAATCTAAATACTGATAGCCAGCTTGCTCTTCCAATACTTTTTGCATCATATAAGCGCTTCCGCCCCCTGGCACGTCTTCATCAAAAAACACCACTCGGTTTGTTTTCTTTAATGAATCCACAATCTTGTGATGAATATCAAAAGGCAATAACGTTTGTACATCAATTAATTCAACAGAAATCCCATGTTCTTCCAATTGCTTAATAGCATCCTGCGCAATGCGAACAGACGAACCGTAAGTTACCAAGGTCACATCCGTACCTGCGATTAAGGTTTCAGGTATACCTAAGGCAATTTTATATTCTCCAATATTAGTTGGTAAATTTTCTTTCAAACGATAACCATTTAACGGTTCAATTACTAAAGATGGTTCATCAGCTTCTAATAGTAAATTATAGAAACCTGCAGCTTGCGTCATATTTCGAGGCACACACACATTAATACCTCTGCAAGCACTAATAATCATAGCCATTGGTGAACCACTATGCCAAACACCTTCTAAACGATGACCTCGTGTGCGAATAATTACCGGTGCTTTTTGCATACCCTTTGTTCTCCATTGCACGGTTGCTAAATCGTCGCTCATAATTTGTAACGCGTACAATAAATAATCTAAGTATTGTATCTCGGCAATTGGTCGTAAACCACGCATAGACAAACCAATTGCTTGTCCCATAATGGTTGCTTCACGTATACCGGTATCAAACACACGGTGTTCGCCATACTTAACTTGTAAGCCTTCTAAGCCTTGATTTACGCCACCAATCTTTCCTGAATCTTCCCCAAAAATCAAAGTTTCAGGATACTTAGCTAAAATATAATCAAAGTTTTCTCTTAATAATTCTCGGCCATCTACTAATTTCTCACCGCTATATTGAGCCGCTACAGGCACAACATTAGCTACTTGAAAATCAGACTGAGACATTAAATGAGAGCTGTATCTATCGGTGTTTTCGATATTAGCTTCACGTAACCATTCAGTTAATTTTGTTCTTGATGCTGAATTTTCTGTTTTAATTAAGCGTAATACTTTTTTAACAGCATTATGAATTTCTCTGCGAATAGGTTCTTTAACAGCATTCAATTCTGTTTTAATAGTGCTGATAGTAGAGCCATTAACGCCATTAGCTAATTCATCAAACAAAGCAGTTACTTCTGCTACTTCCGATTTAATGGGCGATAAATAATTTGCCCAAGCAGCTTTTTGAGCCGTTCTTACTGCGTTTTTAGCTTCTTCTTCAATAGCAATTAATGTTACTTCATCTGCTAAAGCATTTTCTAAAATCCACTCACGCATTTTTTTTACGCAATCAAAATCAATCTCAAATTGCATACGCTCTTTCGATTTGTATCGCTCATGAGAACCAGATGTACTATGCCCTTGCGGCTGAGTCACTTCTTCTACATGCACTAAAACAGGCACGTGTTGTTCGCGACAAACCTTTATAGCTTTTTCGTAGGTTTCGCATAAATGTGCGTAATCCCAACCTTTGGTTTTAAATATTTCGTAACCGCTACCTTCGTTTTCGCGCTGAAAACCTTTTAATATTTCAGAAATACTTTCTTTAGTAGTTTGATATTTTTTAGGAACAGAAATTCCGTGTCCATCATCCCAAACACTCATTAACATAGGCACTTTAAGAACACCAGCCGCATTAATGGCTTCCCAAAATAAACCTTCAGAAGTAGAGGCGTCGCCAATAGTTCCAAAAGCAACTTCATTTCCTTTATTACTAAAATTTAAAAATTTACCTTGTTGTAATTCAGGATTAATTTTATAAAAGTGTGATGCATACGCTAAGCCTAATAAACGTGGCATTTGCCCGGCAGTAGGAGAAATATCGGCGCTCGAATTTTTTTGATGAATCAATGCTTTGAATGAACCATTTGGGTTTAAACTTTGCGTACCAAAATGCCCGCCCATTTGTCGGCCAGCACTCATAGGCTCTTGTTCCAAATCGGTATGGCCGTATAAGCCTGCAAAATACTGCTGTAGCGACAATTGATCAATCGCCATCATAAAGGTTTGATCGCGGTAGTAACCACTTCTGAAATCACCATTTTGAAATACCTTAGCCATAGCAACTTGAGCTAACTCCTTGCCATCACCAAAAATACCAAACTTTGCTTTACCTGTTAATACCTCTTTACGACCCAACAAACTCGTTTGACGACTCTCGTTGATGACACGGAAATCATTTAATACCAATTGTTTAAAATCTTCGAAACTTAATCCGTTTGTGCCTGTTAAAACTCCTTCTTGCATATCTGTAACTTATCTTACAAATATAATTTTTTGAGCGGAAAAACAAAAAGTTTTGGTCGTTATTTTTAAATAAAAAACCCGTTAGAATTTATAATTCTAACGGGTTTAAAATTGATTGTTATTTTCAGTTGGGCATTTCTATTAAATAAGATTTTTTAGGCGAACAAAATTTTGAAAACGTAGAATACTAAAGTATTTGAGGCTTTCAAAATTGAAGTTTAACGACACCCGAAAGAAGTGAATACATGGATACCTTATTGAAAATAAAAAAAGAAAGACATAAAAAGACATTTAATGGAGATGCCTCAGTTATTTCTTTTTAACTTTTTCCTTACCCATAAATTCGTATTTCTTTTTGAGCTTGTCTTTTTTAGTTACTTTAATGTCACCTCTAATTTCATAATTCTCAACAGTGAAAGTCATTAACGTTGTTTGGTCAGTTTCGTCAGTATGAGATATTTCGCCTTCTATCCAACGTACTTCGTTATTTTCTTCATCTGTAAAAGACGAATCTTTTTTAATTTCGTATTTCATCCATTTTAAGCCCATTTTTTCGTTTAAAAACAAACTAAACATGCCTTTACCAGCTTTAAATTCAATTTCATCTTCTACAGGTTTTTTTGGAGGTGCATTTTCTTTGATCTCCGTCATATTAACGATATAAATTCGTTTATCTAGTCCGTCTTTTGGATCACCTTTAATTGTGGCATTGATTGTAAATAAACCAATTGTAACTACAGCTATTGAAAGTATAATGTGTTTTAAGTTCATTGTTATTAATTTTTTTGTTTTGGTAAATGTAATAAAATTACTTTTACTCTATTCAATATTTAGACCAAATTATGCAACCCTTAGCCGAACGAATCAGACCAACCAATTTAGAAAATTACATTGGACAGGAACATATTATAGGCAAGGACTCTGCCTTACGCAAAGCTATTGATCAAAACTTATTGCCCTCCCTTATTTTATGGGGACCGCCAGGCGTTGGTAAAACAACCTTGGCACAAATTATTTCGCAAACACTTAAGCGCCCTTTTTATGCGCTAAGCGCCATCAATTCCGGAGTGAAAGACGTGCGCGAGGTTATTGAAAAGGCATCGCAAGACGGTGGTTTTTTTAAAGTAGAAAAGCCTGTATTATTCATTGATGAAATTCATCGGTTTAGCAAATCTCAACAAGATTCTTTGTTAAATGCTGTTGAAAAAGGTATCGTCACGTTAGTAGGCGCCACTACCGAAAATCCCTCGTTTGAAGTTATTCCCGCTCTGTTATCAAGATGTCAAATATTTGTGTTAAAGCATCTTACCAAAAATAACTTAATGCAATTGTTAACCAATGCTATTGAAACAGATGAGTTTTTAAAACGCAAACATATCATCCTAAAAGAAACCGAAGCCTTGTTTCGCATATCGGGAGGTGATGGACGTAAGTTATTAAATGCGTTGGAAATTGTTGTGAATTGTATTTCGGACGAAGAAATAGTAATTACAGATGCCATTGTGAAACAGTATATCCAACAAAATTTAGCCTTGTATGATAAGTCGGGCGAACAGCATTATGATATCATATCGGCCTACATAAAATCCATCCGAGGCTCCGATCCTAATGGAGCTGTGTATTGGTTAGCTCGCATGATTGATGGAGGAGAAGAAGCCAGTTTTATAGCGCGTCGTTTACTAATTTTAGCATCAGAAGATATAGGAAATGCAAATCCCACGGCCTTAGTTATTGCGAACAATTGTTTTCAAGCGGTTAATGTGATAGGCTTTCCTGAGAGTAGGATTATTTTGGCACAAACAACAACGTATTTGGCCTGTTCCGCTAAAAGTAACAGCAGCTATATGGCTATCAATATGGCACAACAAGTAATAAAACAAACGGGAGACTTACCTGTGCCTTTGCACTTGCGAAATGCACCTACTAAATTAATGAAAGAATTGGGTTATGGCGATGAGTATAAATATGCTCATGATTATGCCAATCATTTTACAGCACAAGAATTTTTACCTGAGGAAATAAGCGGTACTACTTTTTATACACCCTCAGATTACTCAAGAGAAAGGGATTTGAAAGAATTTTTGAAGGAGCGTTGGGGCGAAAAGTATGGGTATTAAAAGAAAACTGACTCTTCCACATCTTCAGTTGAAGCTAGTTAAATAAACTAACGCCTACTTTGGTAATGGTGCGGTAGGCGTGAACGAACGGAGCGAAATTTTGTTTTACAGCAAATAGTGGGCTGGCTTTTGGTGCGTGTAAAACAAAATATGGCGTTCGTTCTTGACTTTTGTTTCTTTTGGTCAAGCAAAAGATAATAAAAAATAAAATTCAGTGCTTTTTGTAAAAGAACCAAGAAACTTACTGCTTAATTGTAATTACTAAAAACTAATCTGCGTGACGCACGTCAGGTGTTGGTTCAAATATAAAAAGCTTACCAAAACCAATAATGACGCCTCCTATGATTTGTTCCACTACTTGCCAAATGCAATCCGCCAATAAGTAAGTTGTATTCACTTGTTTAGTAAAAGAAACACCTAAAACAGCAACTACTGCAAATAAGAAAAAACCAACGATACATCCAGCAACAACACCTTTAATGATAGCATTAGAGAAGTATTTATCTAACAATTTAATTTCATAAGTTCTATAAAGCACATAAGAAATAACAAAATAAACTAAAGCTACTAATACAAAAAATAAGAGTTTAGAGAAATGGATATGATTTAAATCGTTTAAAAATAGACCGTGCCAAACATAAAACGCCACGTACATGAGGATTGCAGCCAATAACCAACTTAAGTAAAATCTAAATGTATATAACACGGGGGCAAATTTACTATTTCTTTACGCATTAAGTCAAAAACTTTGCCAAAAAATGCATGTTAAAAACGAATTTCTCCTCAATTTTATATTGTCTTTCTAAATTCATAAATTTTAAACATCTACTTATTGCATTTTACTGATAAAAGGTTAAGTTTGTGATATGCGATTTTTGATAAAAATAGGATTACTGATAACGGTCTTGTCTACCTTGTTTTATTGTAAAAAAGAAACCAGTTGGGATTTAGATGCCGCCGTTCCTATTGCACAAAGTAATTTGAATATTAATAATTTTTTCGGCGATACAATCTTTAAAGCCGATCCTACTGGCTTATTACACATCGCTTTTAGTAAAGATATATTAAATTATAAAATGGATAATTTAGTGAAACTACCCGATACGACCGTTGCTATCAGTTATGTATCTTTTTTTTCGTCCTATTTAGCCCCTAACACAGTTATATTTACCAATAGTGCATCTACCGATAAGGAAATTACGTTCAATGTAAGTAATGGAGTAGAACTTAGTAAGGCTATAGTTAGAAAAGGGATGTTGAAAATTGAATATTTTAATTCGTACACACAGCCCTTAAATTTTAATTATGATATTAATTCGGCTACATTGTGGGGGAATGTGTTACATGTTAATCAAACCATAGGAGCGGGTTCTATAGCTAATCCAAGTACGATTATTAAATATTATCCTTTAGATGGATATACAATTGCAATGACTGGTTTATCGCTTAATAAAGTAAATACATTGGTACAAACCTATACTATCAGTACGGACGTGTCGGCAGTTGGCGATCAGTTGCAGATAGGACAGGGACTCAACGTAAAACTTTCTTTTGTGGATATTATTCCGGAATATATACAAGGGTATTTTGGTAAACAAGACTTATCATTTGGACCAGATTCATCAGCTATTAACTTTTTAAATAATTTTAAACCAAGTAATTTATTATTAACTCAATCATCTATTAATTTCCGAATTATTAATGAATTTGGAATTGAAATGAGTAGTTCTATTACTAATTTGAGATCTATAAAAACATCTCCCGCTAATGTAGTTACACTCAATGCAGGTGCCATGTTGCAATCGATTAATATCAATCGTGCAGGGAAAACTAATAATCCATCAAACCCGGTGTTTCCATGGGTACAACAAATTAATATTAATAATACCAACTCTAATTTGAATCCATTTTTAGAAAACTTACCTAATTATTTTGGTTATTCGGTTAAAGCCAAGTTAAATCCTTTAGGTAATATATCTGCTGGTAATGATTTTGCGTATTATGGGCATGGGCTTAAAGTGATTGCCGATATTGATATTCCGTTAGCTATATCGGCTAATAGTTTTTATTTGGTGAATTATGCTAAAGTTGATTTATCTCATTTAAAAGAATTAAACAATGTCAATTATTGTGATTTATTTTTACAAGCACGAAACAATTATCCGTTTGACGCCCAATTACAAGGTTATATGATTAACGATCAAAACCAAATTATTGATTCGATATTTATG
>JAYVDU010000065.1:0-1957 GCA_043749245.1 Bacteroidota bacterium
CTAAAGAGGTCAAAATAGTAGCAAGTCCAAGCCAAATGGCCTTTTCGGCAAAAAAAGCAGCAAAGAAATAAAATGTCCAGCCAACAATAACGTTCACAAATAATGCTGAATTAGTATTTAAAGGATAGCGGTCAGGCATTTCGCTTTTATACACAACCGCGTTCAACATTCCAGGAAAAGTGCCAACAATTCTATACTCTTCGAGTTGGTGAAAAAATAACGATACCAAACTCAACCACATTAAATATTGATAACTTGTCAAAGAGTAGTGGAATTTAAAAATGTAAATAATTGTAACGCCTGCAAAAACACTGCCTAAGTCGTACCAATTTTTTCGTAAGAAATTCATTTACTGATTGTATCTGATTGTTTGAAACTGCCTCCTAATAGCCGCTAACGAAAAAGGCTTGGCGTTGTTGGGGGAATTCAAGTTCCGTCAGCTGATAACAAAAGTTGTTAATTGCAATATTGCTGATGTTTTATTCACAAGCCAAATCTATAACGTCCAGCCCGAACTAAAGCACAATAAAAAACAAATGTTGAAGCAATATTCGTCAAGACCTAATAACGCCAAACCTAATGTTGGCTGTTCGCTGTTTCTACACTTTATATTCTCTCATTTTGTCAATTAATTAACTTTATAAGTTGCCAAAGTTTGTCTGTAATGCGTTAGCTGATATACTTATTGGCGAACCATAAGTTTTATAATTAATTTTCATTGCATTTCTCTTAATGAGGTTAGTTACCTTGTCAAGATATTCTTGTGGGTTTCTAACAATGAACATTAAGAACTTTCGGTTCATCACTTGCGATACACTAATTTCTTGAATGTCTGTCCAAGGAATAATTCCTGCTGAAACACCACTTGAATTGTCTGTTATCCCTTGTCTACTTATAATGAGTCCTGGTTTCTTGTCTGAAAACTTGCGAAAAATAGTAATAACAACAAGTCCAAAAAACAAAATAGAAGCAAGTCCAGAAATAAAAATTACTGTCGAATTACCAAAAATAGGGTTATTAATTTTAGGTGGATTTATTAAAAACCAAAGCCCAATAGCAATAATACTAATTGCTCCAAGCAATGTCAAAATCATTTTTTTTACTCAATGGAATTTCAATTTGTTCGTCTTGTGTCATAAAATATTATTTGAATTTAATTGTTTTTTTTAAGTCATTTTACAATGACAGCCAACGACAGGGCTTTGTGCAGGTGTGGCATTAGAATTCCTTCCGCCCGAAACCACTGCCCGGCATTTTGCTAAAGATAAATAATAAGAACCAATGTTTGGAGATGTTGGTCATGCCCGAACAAAATCCGCTATGTTGCTTCTGCCGATTGCTACAACCTCAAGCCATACTTGAACAAAACCCACTGTTGCCTGCTGTTTTGTCTACTTAGCAATTAAAATTTCTGGAATGTCAAACGCACCAACTAAATTGATTAAGTCAAATCTTTTTGCTTTAAACGTTGCAAAAAAATCGTCAATATCATTTCCATAATGTCTGTCACTAACACCAAATAATAAAACTGCTTTTTGCCCGGACTTATCAACTACTGATTTGTAGCGATAAACATTTCTTTCTAAAATACTCAATAATTTTCCATCGGGTGTATTTTCACTTACAATAAAGTCGAGCATAACTTCACCGTCTTTTTCAAAAGTCTCATAATTAACTACAGGATTAGAAACTTTCATTTTTTTAAGTTCGATAACTTTCGTTGCAACGATATCTTTGAGTTTTGTCTTGCCTGTTATAATCTCAAGCATGATTAACTTCTTGAATTTGTCTATTGTGTCACCTTTTGCAAGATATTCCTGTTTGTAATAATTGTCTGTCGGGTGAGACGTCCAAGCTAAATTGTAAGAAACTTTGTCAAATGAAATAGGTCCTGATACACCTAAATACTCTGCTGGTTTTGAAGTCTGTCCAAAAGCAAATGTTGTTAATAATAGTC
>JAYVDU010000066.1:0-1956 GCA_043749245.1 Bacteroidota bacterium
CTTCTAAACCTCACATGCGGATCTAAGCCCACAACGATTAAACTAGCTTTTATTTTTTCAGCCATTTTATCTGTTTCAATAAAAATATCTCCTTTTACGGAAGTAAAATCACATTCTAACCCACTTTCTTTAGCAGTTTGGATTGCTAATTGTTCTAATTCTGCCTTATTTTCCTCTTCAGGTTTATTAAATACATGCATAATTAATAACTTAGATTTTGAGTACTTCCCCAAGTTAAATGAGTTTTTAATTCCTATTAAAGACTGTTTAGAATAATCTATAGGAAGTAAAATGATGCCGTTTTCTTTTATCATAATATGTTATTTGAATATCTAAAATTAAACCTTTTAAAGCAAATTCAAACCATTAGATTAACCATTTATTAAGTTTAGCCTGTTAAGAACTAGGGTTAAACGTTTAAATCTACTAAATAATCGAAATAGTGTTACCTGCCTCATAAATAGATAGATAGCTTATAGAAACAATTCATTTATAAAAATATTTAAAATAAATGTGAACTTGTTAATAATTTTCGTATATTTGTGAACTTCTTCTGAAGACTGTATCACATTTTGTTTGTAACACCCTTTGCAATTAAATATAATTTACATTTTTCTTTGAAAGTATAAATTATATAAGACTTAATGACATTTACAGAATTAAAATTGATCAATCCGCTACTTACAGCTCTTGATAAAAAAGGATACAAAATACCGTCTCCAATACAACAACAAGCAATACCATACATTTTATTAGGAAAAGATATCTTTGGCTGTGCTCAAACTGGTACAGGAAAAACTGCTGCTTTTGCATTACCAATCCTACAATTATTAGAGGCTAACAAAAATCCAAATTCACGTCGTTCTATCAAAGCGCTTATTTTAGCACCAACACGTGAATTAGCTACTCAAATTTCTGACAACTTTAAAGAATACGGCGCTAACTTAGGTTTTGCACATACCGTTATTTTTGGAGGAGTATCTCAATTACACCAAGTAAATGCTCTTAAAAAAGGCGTTGATATTGTTATTGCTACACCAGGTCGTTTATTAGATTTGATGAATCAGGGATTTGTAAAGTTAAATGATGTACAATATTTTGTATTAGATGAAGCCGATCGTATGCTCGATATGGGTTTTATTAATGATATGAAAAAAGTAATTGCTAAGCTTCCTACTAAGCGCCAAACGTTGTTTTTTTCAGCAACGGCTGCACCTAGTATTATGAAGTTAGCGAACACGATTTTACATAATCCGGTAAGTGTTACGGTAACTCCAGTATCATCAACGGTTTCGGTAATTAAACAATCGGTTTATTTTGTTGATAGAAATAAAAAACGTGGCTTACTAAAACATTTAATTAAATCAGAAAACATAGATCACGCATTAATATTTACACGTACCAAGCGTGGTGCAGATAAAGTAGCGAAAGATTTGAATGCTGATGGCGTAAAAGCTGAAGCTATTCATGGTAATAAATCTCAAGGGGCCAGAGAACGCGCCTTGAAAGGATTTAAAGACAGAGCTATTCGTATTTTAGTGGCAACAGATATCGCTTCTCGTGGTATTGATGTAGATAAATTATCACATGTGATTAATTACGAAATTCCTGAGGTAGCAGAAACTTATGTACATCGTATTGGTCGTACTGGTAGAGCAGGGGAGTCTGGAATCGCCATATCTATGTGCGATAGAGAAGAGACTAAATACCTAAAAGAAATTAATAAACTCATTAAGAAAGAGATAGATGTCGTTAAAAAGCATCCATTTGTTTAGTAATACAATCAAATAAATAAAAACAACAAACAACAAAAAACAAACACAATGAAAAACGGAGTAGTAAAATTTTACAATGAAGCAAAAGGTTTCGGATTTATTAAAGAAGACAATGGTCCAGAAATTTTTGTTCACGCAACAGGATTACAAGAAGAAATTCGTGAAAACGATAATGTAGTTT
>JAYVDU010000067.1:0-1950 GCA_043749245.1 Bacteroidota bacterium
GTCTTGTTATTAAAAGCATGTTTGTATGAATTTGTTATCAGTTCATTTAATAATAAACCAAAAGGCATAGCCTGTTCCATTTCTAAATTTATTTTCTCAACAGTGCTGTGAATTTTAATTATTTTATCTTTATTGGACAAAGAGTTTTTAATGAAGTTAATAAGTTCATTTGTATATGAAGATACATCAACGTTTTTTAAGGATGTGTTTTCATAGAGTTTTTCATGGAGTAAAGCGATGGATTTGATACGATGTTGACTTTCCTTAAGTATTTGGACAGTTTTATGGTCTTCTATATAAAATGTTTGAAGTTCAATTAATGCTGTTACAATAGCTAGGTTGTTTTTAACACGATGGTGTATTTCAGATAATAAAATTTCACGATGATTTAATGAGGATAACGCCTGTTCTTCGGCTGTTTTCCTAATTATAATTTCTTTTTTAAGAAGTTCTTGTTGAAATAATAATTGTTTGTTTGTCTGTAATAATAATTGATTCACTTTATTGTTATTATATAAAAAGTATAAGGAAAGTGACATTAAAATAAAACTACTGAAAATGAAATTAATTATGTAAAAAAAACCTCTTTCTAAAGCATTTAATATTAAAAAATCTATTTTAAATGTTTTGTCTATCATCAGTATAGTAATGAATGTAACAGCATAACTCGTGATTGCTAAAATAATAAAGCCTATTTTTTTAGTATCGAATAACGTAAGGACAATTAATGGGGATGTAAAAAGATAAAGATGAATGCCCGAACCAAATCCTAAATAAATTGAAAAAAATAACACACAATAGTTGGTGTTAAATAAAATTAATAAACTTGATAGTGTATATTTTTTAAAATGATTGAGAACGATAGAGGCTGCAAATAGTATAATACCAAAGGTAA
Source organism: Bacteroidota bacterium (assembly GCA_043749245.1). Lineage (GTDB taxonomy): Bacteria > Bacteroidota > Bacteroidia > B-17B0 > Aurantibacillaceae > UBA4416. Next base: position 896 of record JAYVDU010000067.1, read on the forward strand.
TGGCTAAAAATGGAATAAATAACCCATTTAATAAAAAGTAACCGACATAGATAAGCGAGAAAATAATACAAAAAAACGACAATCTATTTCTTGCTTGCAGTTTATCTGAATAGGTGAGCGTTTGCTCTGAATTAACACCGGACTCTACTATTTTATTCCAATAATTTGGCACGTTCATATCTAATTATGAAATAGAATTATATTTTAAAACCGATTGTAATATAAATAAAATGTCCGTTAAAATACATGCTTGATGGCGTAAAAGATTCAGAAAATTGCAAAGGAGATAATGCATACTTAAATTGTAATTCTGCAAAAACCGCCCTCTTTTTTTTAACATTATTTTTCTGAAACCCAATGCCTAAATTTAAAAAAGAGCTGTTACTTGAATTAAAAGCTGGATTTTTGAAGACTAACTTTTCCGATTGATTAATCATTTCGTTACCGTTTTCGCTAACGGTTAAACGGCTTGCTAATAGCCATCGATAGCAATATCCACCATATATGTATAAAGACGATAAGCTATTTGTTTCGTTAGTAAATGAATGTTTTAATTGTATAGGAAAATCAATTTCATGCATGGTTATGTCGTAGGTAAATCGTTTTCTGTCAGGAGTATAAAGTTGTAAGCTGTCTGCATAAAAATAGTATGATTTAAAGTTTACGCCATGAAACATGTATTCGGCGCCTATCCATAAAAAATCGCGATGACGTTTGCTTAAGGTTATTTCTTCTTTGATTGAAAAACAAAATGCCATTTTTTGTCGAGTACCTGATGCAATATTTTTATTTGGTGAATATATCCCAATTACAGGAGATATTCCAATACGTGTTTTTACAATAAGATTTCTTCGATTTCCCCTAAGCGCCTTTCCCTCATTAGTTTGCCCATTAACAAGTATCGACACGGTAAAAAAAATCGTAGTCAATAAATATGTAAGGCTTAATTTCAATTCAGAAGATGGTAAAATATTATTTATTAATTGGAGCTTTGTATAAAGGCACTGTGCTGCATGGTTCGCCAAACATAATAGATTTAGCATAGGGCTTTAGTT
>JAYVDU010000068.1:0-19235 GCA_043749245.1 Bacteroidota bacterium
AAAAACAATAAAAACGTTAATAAAAACGGATTTGGCGATTTAGCTTGTCACGCCTCGGCGTGATTGCTTCTTTTTGATTAAGCAAAAAGAAGGTTAAAAAAATGATTGAGTTTATGAGCAGACTCTAAATAGAGTTTTTTAGGCGAACATCCCGCAAACATGCTGGATTAAAAGCGCAGTTTACATTGGTAAATGAGCTTCCGATAGATATATCGGAATTAAAAATGAAGTTCAACTGCACCCGAACGAAGTGAACACATGGATACCTTATTAAAATAAAAGAAGAAATACATAAAAAGGTATTTAATAGAGGTGTCATGTTAGTAATCTTGTGGATTACAAACTTTAGATAACCGTTTCCTATTATTTTATTTGTTTATTTTTAGTCCATCTTAATACTATTAAAATGGAAGTAGCAACCGTAGAATATATTTATCAATTATTTTTAAAGTGTCATCAAAAAATCACCACTGATACACGTAAATTAGAAACAGGCTCGATTTTTTTTGCGTTAAAAGGAGATAACTTTAATGCCAACTCCTTCGCTAAAAACGCTATTGATGGAGGTTGTTTTTACGCTATAGTTGATGAAGAATCAGTGGATAATGGACAAACGATACTGTATGTAAAAAATGTATTAGAAACCTTGCAGCAATTAGCGAAACATCATCGTCGCCAACTTAAAATTCCAATCATAGGCATTACGGGTAGTAATGGTAAAACAACTAATAAGGAATTAATTCATGCTGTATTATCTAAAAAATATAATACTTATGCCACTAAAGGAAATTTAAATAATCATATTGGGGTTCCTCTTACGTTATTGGCAATAACAGCAAAGCATGAAATTGCCATTGTTGAAATGGGCGCAAATCATCAAGGTGAAATAGAAGTGTTGAGTACTATTTCTGACCCAAATTTTGGTCTCATTACAAATATAGGAAAAGCACACCTTGAGGGATTTGGTGGTGAAGAAGGCGTGAAGAAAGGCAAGAGCGAATTATACAAACACATCAAACAAAAAAAAGGAAAGTTATTTATAAATGCTGATGATGCCGTTTTAATGAATCTTAGCGGAGATATTGAAAAAATAACTTACGGTATAAAAGAAGAATATGATGTGTATGGTACTTTAATTGAAAGTTCCGAATTCGTTAATTTTAAATGGAATATAAAACATCAATCTCTCGAAAATAGCGAAATGATAAAAACAAATTTGTTTGGTCATTATAACTTTATTAATGTGTTATGCGCCGCAGGTATTGGTCATTATTTTGGGGTTGAAACAAAAGAAATCAATCAAGCTTTAGCTGAATATATGCCTGAAATGAATCGTTCGCAGGTAAAAAAAACAGCTAATAACACACTTATTTTAGACGCGTATAATGCTAATCCCAGTAGCATGCAATTAGCTGTTGCTCATTTTATGAAGCAGAATTTTACATCCAAATTAGTAATATTAGGTGATATGCTCGAATTAGGTGATTATAGTTATATAGAACACGAAAAAATTTTAAATCAATTATTAAATAGTAAAATTGAACAAGCCGTGTTGGTAGGTGCTTTATTTTATGAGCATAAAAATCAATTTCCTGATTATCAGTTTTTTAAAAGTGGAGATGATGCATCTAGCTATTTCAAACAACAAAATCTAAAACAATACAATATCCTTATTAAAGGCTCAAGAGGGCTTAAATTAGAGAAATTGGTAGAATGCTTGTAGAAAATTGTTTGTTAAAAATTCTTTTATTTAATTATTAAATCATTAAATTTGCGTTAATGTTGTTTAATTAAAAAACTAAAAACAAAAACATATCATGAAAAAACAATTACTATTCGGACTTACAACTTTTGCTTCATTAGCAGTTGTAGCCCAAAACCCTTACAGGACTATTGCAAATGCAAAGATTAAGAAAATGGAAACAATGAAATTTGTTGTAGCTGAGCCTTCTATTTTCAATATCACTCCTGCTTCAACTAACAATGCTAATAAAGTATCTGCAGCTCCTTACAAGCGAATTGCTGGTTCTAGGAATGCCTTTGGAACCATAGTATCAGAATCTCGTTGTCTACAATACAACCAAGCGCTTAATACTGTAGGGTTAGTGTATCGTCAAGGTGCTACTTGGGCAGGTATTCCAAACTGGAATTCGGGTACCATATCTTATGCTTGGTCTTCTAACAATGGTTCTACTTGGGATTCAACAGTAGTTTTAGCTAGTACAACACAATTACATCGTTACCCATGTTCAGCTATATATAATCCATTAGGAAATACAACCCCTTCTAATGCTTATGCAGTGGCTTCAGGACCATGGCATCCAGGTACAAATTTTCAAGGTGTTTACTTTGGTTCAAAAAAATTAACTGCCCCAGGAACTAATACGGTTAATACAAATTTATATGTTGATAATTTAGCATTAACTGCATCTCAAAGAAAACAAGATTTTTCTCGTGTTGACCCGCAAGCCACTGCTGATGGCGTTGTGCATATTGTAGGACAAATATACGGTGATGCAAATGGTACAACAGCTGCAACTCAAATGTGGAGAGGGGCAATGATTAATAAAGGTGTATTTAATGCAGGTTCATTTACTTGGACATTAGATTCATTGAAACCAGATTTTAAATTAGATAACGCTGGTGCTAAATCAGGATATACAGGAACAGCTAACATGGCTTGGAACGAAGCTGGAACTATTGGTTATGTGGTATTTTATGGCGTAGATGTTAATGCAACTGCAGGGACCTCTCAAAACTCTTTCCAACCTTATGTATACAAAACGACTAACTCAGGAACTAGCTGGTCTCGTTTTGCGCCATTATTTGATTTTAAATCAATTTCTGTAATTAGTAATAGACTTTTTGGTGTTCATAACACCGCTTTAGCTAAACCATTTATTGCTCCGAGTGAAGGTGGCGCTGCTACTGTTGATGCTACTGGAAATTTACATTTATTTTGTGCTTTATCATCAGCTGCTTCTGATAATCTTGATAGTTTAGGGTATACTTTATCTCCAAATTACAATCAAGTTTGGAATTATTTAATGGATTTTAAAACGACATCTACTGGCTGGAATGCAATGATAGTTGATTCCTTAAATAACGCTGGTCCAACTGCAGCACAATCTAACTGGGGTGGTGCAACAAATGTTGCTTATGATGCTCGTTGCCAAATATCAAGAACAACGGATGGTAATAATATAATTTATAGTTGGGCAGATAGTGATTCAGCTTCTGTTACAACTCACATCAGTACTTTACCAGATGTATTTATGAAAGGTTACGATGTTGTGGCTAATAAAATGACTTGTAAAAAAAATATGACAACTGGAAAAGCTTTAGTTGCGAGCCAAGCATTTTTCTTCTTTACTCCTCCTATTATTGCTAAACCAACTGCAACCAGCTTTTTAATTCCTATGACTGTTGTAAGAAGCGATGACGGAAGTAACAATGGTGATAATCCTATTAGTCAATTTTATATTGATGATAATATGTTTGCAGCTTCTGAATTTACAGTAACGCCTAACGGACCTGGCTGTTCAGCTATAACTGGTGTAGGTATTAACGAATTATCATCTACGGTTTCTAATCTTAACTTCTATCCAAACCCAGCTTCTTCTAACGGTACTATTGAAGTATCTTTAGTTGAAAACGCTAAAATGGAAATCGTTGTTATGAATAGTGTTGGACAAACAGTTTACACGACTTCTTTTGAAGGAACTTCAGGAAATAACAAAGTAGATATTAATTTATCTAATTTAAGTACTGGTTTATATTTCTACCAAGTTAAAATTGCTAACAGCAAATCTGTTACAAAGAAATTTGTTGTACAAAAATAATTAGTCATAGTATTTTACATAAAAAAGAGCTTATCATTTGATAAGCTCTTTTTTTATGAAATCATTTACACTAAGCTTAATAGGCATAATCGCTTAGGTATTCAAAGTTAGCAGTCAACTTACCATTTTTGCAAATACTGGCTCTTTCAATAATTTGATCTGTATCTTCTTTAAATAAATATGGTACTACACGCTCCATTAAATCTTTTCCAAAATCATCGCTTGCATCGCGAGGTAATTCACAAGGTAAATTATCAACTGCCATAATACAAATAGTGTCCTTGTTAAAAGGAACATCTTCTTTGTCTGTTTTTGGATTATAGCCATAAAATGGCGCAGCAATAGTACTAGCTCTTAGTGTGGTAGGAACGCTTCCGTCTATATCGCAAGTCACGTCGGCAATTACACTCATTCTAAAATCAGGTGCTTTTAGGTCGTCTGTGGTAAACATTTTTGGAGAACGCGGATCCCAAAAGTGTGCTGAAATAAAAATATCAGTTGCTTTAGTGTATGGCGAAAATTTAGAAACAAAATGTTCAGGATGACCAAAGAAATCATTTAAGTCAAAATTATGATCATTAGGACGTTCTACATAATCACGTGGATTTAATTGACAATATACAGGTTCACGGAAAGTTGCCATTAAAAATTCTTCAGGAGTTACTTTTCTAATTCGTAAAGCTGATAAGGTTTCTATAGCGCCATTAGCTACTCGTCCGCCACCTGTTAGCGCAATTTTTATATTTGGTAATTTCACACGCTTTAACTCTTCTTCCATTTCTGCTCTGTCACGGCAAAGGTTTGCAGGTTTAATTTGAAATAAATCATATTTTTTTCCGTAGCCTAAAATACCATTATAAGCGCCTACAATGCCCGCGTAACGACCAAATCCAATAATCCGATTATGGTTTTTATCAGTTAAGGTTTCGTAATCAATCATTTGAATTTTTTTCTCAATCAAAGCTTTCATTAATTTAATATTATGAGCCTGTTTTTTGATAGTGTGAGAAAAGAAAAAATATTTTTTATGAGGAATTAATAATTCTTTCGGCTGCTCTTTCACGCCCATTAATACATCACAATCCGATAAGTCTTCTTGCAAGGTTAGTCCAAATCCCAAATATTCATCGTCGCCGTAACATCTAATTTTACTGGGTTGTATAACGATTTCTAAATTAGGATAGGTATGTAAAAGTTCAGTGCATATTAAGGGAGTTAAAGGAACTCGTTTATCCGGAGGAGATTTTTCTTCGCGAAGAACACCTATTTTAAGTTTAGTCATATTTGTTTTTTTTGTTTACAAATATACACTCATTGTTTAATTATGGACAATGGATTTTGAAATAATTAAAAGGCTTTACATCCTTTATTAACGCTATACGACAAGCTTATTAGTCACTGTCGGTGTTTTCGCCAAAGATAAATTGGATTATATTTTTAAGTATGCCAAAGTTAAATCATACAGATTATATTATGAGAATCTATCGGGAGTATCTTTGACTTATTGATAAACACCAATACGCTTTAATTACGTTGGTGACAGAACGTTGTGATTTGCTTTCAAAATGTATCTTTGACTTATTGATAAACACCAGGTAAGTCGAAAACCACAACAAAATCAATGGTTTAAGGTTAATTTATCAATACAAAAAATGAGGTTTTATCGAACAAATGTCCAGCCATGAGCTGGATTTTTTGTTTCTAAGACCTTGAAGGTTTTCAAAACCTTCAAGGTCTTAATTTTAAAACAACTCCAATTGTTGGGGTACATTTGGTAATTCGTGTGCTTTAGAGCCGTAAAACAATTCAATTTGTCCAAATTGTTTATCCGTAATTTGTAATATCCCTATTTTTCCGTGTTCGGGCAACATTCCTTTTACACGTCGTTTATGTACATCTGCATTTTCGCTGCTGGCACTATGCCTCACATACATACTAAATTGAAACATACTAAACCCATCTTGCATCAACTCTTTACGAAAGCGCGCCGCCGCTTTACGTTCCTTTTTGGTGTCGGTTGGTAAATCATACATTACTAAAGTCCACATAACTCGATAAGCGTTTAGGCGTTCGGTGTTTAAGTTCATGGTATTATTTTTCTGTCACTTCGAGCGAAGTCGAGAAGTGAGTGTTTTTTTATTTGTTCTCGACTTCGCTCGAACCGACATGGTACTTCGGTGAAGTCGAAGGACGAGAAGTAGACCGTTATAATTTATCTTTCAAATATCTATCAGTGTTTTTGTGTGATGTTGCATTATTACATGCAGCATATAGTTTTAAATGATCCCAATTACTTTTGATGAGCGCTTCTTTTTTTGCCCTGCTCCATTTTTTAATTTTTGTTTCCCACTCTATAGCTAAATTAAAGTTGGTAAATAATTCGCAATACACTAATTCAAGAGGTCGTCGCGTGTAAGTATAACTATCTTTATTAATTCCTTTAGTGTGTTGTATTAGTCTTCTTTCTGGATTATTTGTAATGCCTGTATAATATGTATTGTCAGAACATTTTAATATGTAAACGTATAAGTATTTTATAGTTTTCATTTTTGTTTAATTGGTTCTCGACTTCGCTCGAACTGACATGTCACTTCGAGCGAAGTCGAGAAGCGTTCTGTTTGTTACAATTCAGGGTACAGTATTTTGCGTTGTTCTCCATTAAAACATTTCACCATACTCACAGCAGTGCGCTGTGTGGCTAACATTAGTGGGCTTTTTTCGCCGTCAATGCTTACATCAATCGCGGGTATTTTTAGTAATACAGCTTTATGTTCTTTCGTCATATCATCTGTTAAACCCATTTCGCCTATCATTTGATGCACAATTTGATCAACATAGGGGCGGTAGGGTTCCATTAAATCGTCCGCTAAGCAATAGGCGTTATATCTGTTTTTATGAAAAATGCCAAGGGTAGGGAGTAGGCCTGCTGCTACAATACTACGAGCCATGGCAGCTCTTAATACGGCGTAGCCATAATTAAGGAAATTATTAGGAGAAGGAGGCGTTGCATTTTGTACTCCCTGTATGCGGGCTATGCGTTTAAATTCGGGCACATGCTCAGTAAAAATGGTTTGCCAGTAATACACAGCGGCAGTGGCTTCGCAATTATCGGTATCGCCACTTTTTACGTTGCGGTGCAAGGACGTTAAATAATCCGACTGTAGGTTTAAACTCTCTAAGGCAGCTGCTTGGTTTTTTATTTTTTGCATCACCGTTTGTTGCCACAATTGTTTTTTGAGAGGTTCGCTTGCTGCTAATTGCGCTTCATAACGCTCTTGTTGTATGCTATTGCCTTCAATGGGTAATAACAAACTTTGAGGCATGTGGTGGTAATCACAAATAATAACCGCTACATTGTTTTCTTGCAAGGCTTGTAATAAGCCACTGGTTAAGGTAATTTGAGGATGATCAATCACCACAATACCAATATCTTCTATGGCAATGGTTGCTACAGCATCTCGTTTAAACTCAGTTGGTAATAAATCGTTTTTTTCTACTTCGGGTAAACGTATACTTAACTGAGCGTTTTTAATACTCAAATAGGATGGATTGCCAAAGTAGAGCGTACGTTTTATCATTTTAAAACGTTTACAATTTTATTAATTCTATTTATATGTAATTTCCAGCATTGTTCTGTTATTTTAATCCCATCAATTGATATTTGTAGTTTATTTTGGCTACCGTATTCTCCAAATTTGTATTTAGCATCATATGGTACAATTAGATTTGAGATATTATTTTGTATGAAATAACATTCTTTTCCTGATGCTTTTTCCATTTTGTAAATTCTATTAATCTGTTCTTTCTTTAAATTTTTAAAGTCAACTGAATTTGGATTTTCAAATTCTTCATTTGTTGGTACATAAACAAGATCATTTGGTGATAGATGAAATAATAAACTGTCTCCTTTTTCATTTTTGGTTGGTACTGAACAAAATTCAGGTTTTATATTTTGTAAAGCACCTTGTTTCTGATTCTCAATAACGATATTTAAAGGAATAGTTTCGTAATTACGCTTTCCTTTTTCGTCTTTGTAAATGGCAAAAAATAGATTTGTTCCTTTAGCCGCTTCAACAAATTTATCTTTTTTATTGCCAGTATGTCCAACCTTAAATTTATTACCTCTTGCTTCATAAGTTCGTACTTTTTGTATTGGATGATGGAATTTACCGTTATTTAATGTAATGATGTTTTTGTTTAAATCATCAATTCCGTCAAGTGAAAAAGCTAACTCTGGATGCTCGGTAATTTTCCCAGCATCAGTCTCATTGTATTTTATTAGATGCTTTAAAAGTATTTTTTTAATACCAGTATCTGTTACATTTTCATCAATTACCTTTGATGTAAATGATTCATCTAATTTTGTGCGAGAAGCTACATTGTCATTGTCGAAATAATATATATCTATTTTTGAAACCTCTTTATTATTCCATTTATTTTCTAAGTTTTTAAAAAATGTTTGGATTTTCTTTTTGTCGTTATTTTCTTCTAATAATTGTTTAATTTTTTTACGTAAAGATTTATCGACTATCATTTCGGGATTATCGATAGCATTTGAAAGAGATACACCCTCTTTTTTCTTTCTTAAAGAAACAGAACCAGAAACGGTTTCTTTGTGCATTGGTTTCCTAATTGCCCAATTATTGCCATCTTGTTTTACAATTTCTTTCTTTAAATCTCCATTACTATCAGGTACCCATTTTTGATAATAATTAACTGTTTTATTAATTACTCTTAGGTTTTGTTTGAAACTGACAACCGTATTTTCTAGTGATTCTTTAGCCTGAACTGTAAAGTTATCCCATGGCTTAAAAAACTCTTTAGCAACGTTTATTTTTTTCTTGTCTCCAGTTTTTTTATCTGTAATTTCAATTTGTTCATGTCTTCTTAATTTTTTCTGTAAATCATAACGTGTAGTTTCAGATTTAGCATACTGATTATTTAGATAATTAATGTGATTTTTACTTGCGCATGCAATAATTAAGGCATCTAATGCATGGTGGCGATGGTCGATACGTTTTTTATTAAACCCTTTTTGGAGTTCTAACGGCACTTGTGTTTGAAAAACACGTTTGCCATTTTTATTAGTCCACTCGCCAAAATTAGTACTCTTAGTTAATTCATTCAATCTTTCAAAACGAGGCGAAACAATAGCATTCCATATATCATTTAATCCCCAATCCTGCTTTAATACACTTGTAATATTACCATTACTAGAGATAATATGTTTAGAAGTAGTTTCTTGTTCATCATCTTCTCTTACTAAACTCGATAATAGATTTTTGACAACTTTACTAATATATCGACTATCATTTAGCTGGCGTTGAATAAACGATTCAGGGATTTCTTCCATCATCAATTTATTTAATTTACTTCTGTTTTTTGAGTAGTTTCTTTTTACAAAATCTTCATATTCTTTTTCGCCAAAAATGGTAACTACTTTGCCAAATGATAATTCAATTTTTTTACCATGATTATCTCTAATGTATTCATATGCTGTACTTTTATCTTTGTCTTTATTTACTTCGGCTTCGCAAATTACCTTGTTACTTAATGAATCATCAAAATAACGTGATTGAGGTATAACATGTTCTATCTCAAATGCAGGAGTGAATAATTTATTTAATGGAATTATTTCACCCGTATAAGGAGAACGGTATTTTTGTTCTAACCATAATTTATATCTATTAAGTTCAGATTTGGTTGGTTGATTAGATTTGGTAATTTTTAAAATATCTTCCTCAATTTCAATGTCTGAATTTAGAACACCTTCTTCGTATATTTTTAGGATTTCTTGTTGACTTGGAGAATAAGGCCTTATATTCTCGTAGTTTGTATCATTTAAAAATTCTGATAACAGAGCTTTAATTCTCAAATTAGTGTTTTCATTCACACTCATTTTATTGGTCATATCCTTACGTTTATCAGCAGGATTTTTCATTTCTCTTCCTAATTCGATGTGTATTTCGTCGAAGAAATTAGTATCTCCATTGCCGTAAGTTTTCCAAATATCTTTTACTACTCTAAGCGTTTCTGTTATTACTTGTTCTACAATTGGATTTCGTAACGAATGTTGTTTAAACTCTTTTAGGAAATTCTCAATATCTTCTGGTTTTTTCCATTGCATCGCATTACTATCTTCTGAATGTCTGTCATAAACAATATATGAAGTAAGCCACAGAGGTAATGCTTTAAAATCATTAATAATACTTAGATGAATAGCTTTATCCCGAACTCTGTCTCTTATTTTTTCATCAACTTCTCCATTGATAATTTTCTCTATTCTGTTTTTTGTTTGAGAATGTATAGCTTCTTCTTGCCAGTATTTGCCCATTCTCATTAATGGTAGTAATTTTTTAATTGCTTTTTCTGAATATGCGCCGTAATCTTTATCAAATGGCTTTATTTTTTTGAAAATATCTGCAAAATCTTCACTTAATTTATTTTTAATTGCAAATGATTTAAGCGCTCGTTCAATTTCTATTTTATCTTCAACAGAATAGAGTATATGCCATAAATCTTGTTCCTTTTCTTTCGTCAAAAAATCAGAAGGTACTTGGTGAACTTTATGTAATCGATTCATGATTGAATTATGAGTTTCATTACATGGGTATGATTTATCTTCCACATAGTTCCATCTGTAATTTCCTGAATTCTTTTTTAAATTAAAAGCAGGGTATTTCAAAAAAGCTTTTTGCTCTATATCTTTTCGTTCGTTTAACCATTCAAAAAGATTAGTGTAATCTTCTTCGCATTTTAAAAATTCATCTGTGACATTTACATCACTGCGTGTTTTTCCATCAATAATTTTTTCTTTTTGATAGATTTTAATGTTTTGTATGAATTGCCATAATCTAAATTCTTGAAATAATGGGTGAGATTTAGATATACACTTTATAGATTGTATTTCTTTTTTACCATCTTTTAAATAAGTTCTTTGCTCAAATGGGCAATCGCTTATTAATGATTTTTTGCTTTTTAAGGGACGCTGATAAAAAAGAATGTCATTTATGAATAGATGAATAAAATCAAGCCCCTTAATATTTTCTCTGTGTGCGGTGTTGTTTTCGTATAATTCTTCAATACAAGCATTATATAGTGCACTGTCTTTTAATTCGGGGTGCTCTAGTACTTGTTTTTCTAATATTTGTTTTAACTCATCTTTATAAAATTTACGTTCTATTGTACGAACTAATTTTCCTTTAATTTTTTGATTAGGATTTTGTAGCAAGGTTTCATAAATATAACAGCCAACAGTTTTTTTACTTTTGTCAATTTTTTCTTCTGTACTTTTTTTAATAGCAACCCGATCTACCTCTGAATCAACTGCTTTAAAACTTCTTTTTTCATCACCATCTTTATTTAATTTAATAGTTTTATCATCATTAAGTTCAGTTGTAACTATAAATTCTTGTATTTTCCCTTTCCAATCAAATAAAGGTGTTTTACTTGATCTTCTGTAAATCCATCCGTTTTCCAAAATCACATTATACCAAATGTCAGTTTTTCCTTTTTGTTGTTCGTCCGCTGTAACTTCGCTCACTTTTAATGTGTGGAATTCGACTAATTTATTTGGAGTTTCCTCTTGCTCTTCACCTCTTAATTGATAATAACCACGCTTTTGATTGAAATGCAGTAGAAGCCAAGTTAGTTCTTCTTTTTCTATTTTAGCTGTCAATGCTTTCTTACGTAAATAATAAATCGTCCAATCATAAGGTACTTTCTTATCGTTTAATACTAAATTCGGCTGATGTGTTTTGAAATCTTCAAGCATTTCATCAAATGCTTTTTTGAATATGAATTCGTATTGAATTTTATTATCAGAAGTTTTAATTCCTTTGTACGCTAATTTTGGCTCACTATTAGGGACAAACTGCCCTAGGTTTTTTTCAAAGTCGATTTGTTCTGCATAATGTTTTGGCAAAAAACCTAAAACATTTAAAACTCTATGCAATCGTTCTCTTCTTAATAGATTTCGTTCTAGTAACCTTCTAATGCCTCTGTATCCTGTTCTTGATGCTGTTTGTGAAATAGAAACACCCTTATTAAAATCATTGATTATTTCTTGTGACATAGGAATGATTCTACTTCCTAACCCAATGATTTCTCCATTTTTATTTTCAAAGTCTTGATTAACCAATGACCACCCAATTGAGTTAGTTCCTAAATCTAATCCTAAAATTTTTTTCATATTTTATTTTTGTTATTTAAAATTATGTTGTAGTATTGTATCACATTTTGAAAGCAAATCACAATAAGGATTATTCCGTTGTGAAAACATCTAAAGCGGGAGGCAACTCTCGCTTTCTTTTTGTCTTTAATTTTGCTTCTGTTTCCTTGTCATTACTATATACTTCTTAATAAATATAATGTTTATTTTTTAGTTGTTTGCTTCATGCTGTTGTTTAATAATTTGGTTGCAATGTGTTGTAAGTGCGTTTTAAACTCAGTTGATCCTATTATTTCTATATCATCTAATAAGCCTAACACAAAACGTGTGATGGGTTTTAAATCGTTCACTTTTATTTTTAATACATACGTATTACGTTTTGTTTCTGCTTTTATAAAAGGAATTACCATCGGGTATTCTTCTTTCAATATCACACAGGCGCGTAAGTTTAAGCGAATGTGTATATCATAAGTAGTGTGTGTTGCACCAAAACCAAAAGCATCGGGTGTATGGTAGTTATGTTTTTCTTTAAAAGCAATGGGCTTGGTAGTTACTTTTACATCAGCAATACGCTCTATATTAAAGTATTTGTTTGTGCCGCTTTCAATTTCATAGGCAGCTAAAGAGGTATAGTTGTCAGTGAATTTAATAGGTTCTACTAATCGGTCGCTAATAGTTTTAGAATTAGCCGATTCGTATTTTTTTAGAATAACCTGTTTGTTGTTTTGGATGGCTTTACTTAAAGTTTCAATTAATTTACCTAAGTGTGCTTTTAATAAATTGTTACCGCTGATGGCAATTTCATTATTAAGATAAATCTTTTTTAGTATGGCGTCCTTAAGCTTACTATGCTTGGCGCTACTTTGCAATAATTCGTTTAATAAATTAGCTTCTTGTTGTGTGAAGCTAGTGGTTGCATTATCAACATTATTTGCGATAAAATATTTATTAAAGGCATCTCTTTGTAAATCAAAACCAAGTGCTTTAATTAAATCTAAATAGCGGTAAATGGTTCTTTCTGTATTATCAATCAAGGTGGCTAAGTTGCGGATAGATTTCGCAGGCTCTTTTTGTAAGATAGCAATGAGTTGTAATACCCTTAATATTCTATGTTGATTGTGCATAGCCTTATTTTAGTAAGACAAATAAGGTCAATATAATTTACAATAGCAATCAATTGTCTCTATTTGTCAAAAACTTTACAGCCAGGTACATTGTTTAGCGCCCTGCCTAATCTTTTATACTGCTATCGCTAATACGAAGCCGAGCACACCCACTTGTTCGCTAGCGCATAATGGGTTGTTCCATCTTAATATAGCGTTAGTCGCAAGCGCACATCAGGTTGTTCCGTCCAGATATACCGATAGTCGCTAGTGCTTCCCTACCTATACCTAAGCGCATATCATCATAGTCGCAAGCGCACATCGGGTTGTTCCGTTCGGATATAGCGATAGTCGCTAGCGCATACCTACCTATACCTAAGCGCATATCATCATAGTCGCAAGTGTACATTGGGTTGTTCCGTTCGGATATAGCTATAGTCGCTAGCGCTTACCTACCTGTACTTAAGCGCATATCATCATAGTCGTAAGCACACATCGGGTTGTTTAGTTCTGATAGGAGAATGTTTTAATACGAGTGCAGTCATTTTATACGAACATAATTTATAAAAAATATGGGTTACAGGTTATTATCGGTGAGTTTAAGTAGTAATTACTGTTCATGTATTAGTATACCAAATGTTAAAACAACCTATCTACAACAAGTTTTTTGCTACCACTTATCAAATAAAAACCACCACTTATTGGCTGGTTACATCCTATTACAAACTTAATACACACTTAACGTTTTTTAGGAACTGTTAAAAAATAGTTTTGGCACGTGGCTTGAAAAGCCTATGGCAAGAGCGGAGAAAGAGAGACGGTTAACAATAGTTCTCGACTTCGCTCGAACTGACAACAGAAAGAAAGGAGAAAAAAAGTAGAAACAAAAAAAGAAAAGAAACACATCTTGCCATGAGTAGCAAAGCAAAAATTGGCAAGCGGCTTTTATTAAACATCTTCACGACAGTAAGAGGTTTAAAGAAATAACACATAAAAAAGCCTTACGCAAAATGTGTAAGCATTAAAAACAAATAAAAAAATAAAGATCATGAGTACTTCAAAATTTATCCCATCAGCGGATTCCGACAAAGTTGTTTGGTTAAGCAACTTCACCACCAAAATGAGCTTATATGCTGCTCAATCAGGTGTAACACCAGCAGAATTAACAGCTCTGCAAAAAGACAATACCTATTTTACCTACCTCATTAGTATGATGGAAGTGTATCGTCAAAATTTGTTAAACCTGGCAGGTTACAAAAACATGGTAAAATATGCTGTTGGGCAACAACATATTGGCGCCTTGCCCATACTCCCCACCTTGCCGCCTGCACCACCTGCTGTATCCGAAGGCGTTTTTGACCGAGTCAGTAAGCTTGTGGCACGTATCAAAGCAAGTTTGAGCTACACGGATAACATCGGTTCTGATTTAGGAATCATAGGAGCATCGTCAACAGTAGATGTAGCCACTATGCAACCCGAAATTAAAATTGTGTTAGAAGTTGGTAAGCCTCACTTGAAATGGAAAAAAGGTTACAGCGATGCTATTGACTTGTATGCAGACCATAACGAAGGACAAGGCTTTGTATTATTAGGTCGTTTAACTCGAAACGAATACTTGGACATAACGCCCTTAGCTGTAGGTAAAGTATACGACGAATGGAGTTACAAAGCCATCTATGTCATTGCTGATGTACAAGTAGGTTTGTATAGCAAAGTGACAAGTGTAGATGTAAAAAAGATGTAGCCTATTAATTTCCTTCTAATTAAAAATCCCCCTGTAAGCAATTACAGAGGGATTTTTTTGTTAAGGTTGTGCACGCCAAATATACGAGACGCTTTTTTAGCAACGAAACAATCTTCTGTTTGTTATACTATATGCGAGATCGCTTCTCACGCTATGGCGCGATTGCGGTGACGATATGATTCAATCGGAGTATAACCGACCTTTGAATAATAACGAAAGAAATCAAAGTATTTTTTTGTGCGATGGAGGTTTGTGTAAGTAAGCCCGAAGCGAAGTGAGCGAGGGTTTGCGCGTCGTCAACTGAGCGGCTAGGATTGCGTGGCAAAAAAGGACTGTAGATTTCAAGTTATTATTCAGTAGTCTTGACTTTTGTTTCTTTGTGTTAAGACAAAGAAAATAATAAACTAAATATAGTAGTATAGTATTACTAATACCAACTATATTAATAGATAGCCCATTTTAAAACACATAGGCACATAGGAAACATATTTTAAATAAGCATTCTATGTGAACTATGTATCTATATGGTTTGGACTATTTATAAATTATGATTGTTATAAATTATGAATGAGAACTATTAATAAATAAAAATTTATGGAATAACGATTAACTCTACATCTAAATAGAAATCTTTAAAACTTTATTTATGAAAAATTTATTAATACTTGCATTTACATTGACCATCGCTCAGGTAAATGCCATCGAAACAGAAAAAATTGTTAAATCAAAACCCGAAAAAATTATTGTTTACACGCAAGGCGCTCAGGTTCATCGAAATGCTTCAATGTCTTTAATAGCGGGGCAAAATACCATCATTTTTTCTGGACTCGAAAATTGTATCAACGCTGCAGCTATTCAAGCATCAGGTAATGGTAATTTTATCATCACGGATATTCAACACGAAGTCCATTATCCTGAATTAGATAAAGCAAAATTACAAGGCGATATTCGTTACAAAAAACTATTAAAAAATGTGAATGATAGTTTACAAGAGCTGAATTATCTGTTAGAAGATATACATTCTAAATCAGAAGCATTAGCAACCGAAAAAAGCGTGTTACTAAATTATAGTTTATATAAAGGTCAATCAAAAAAAGATAGCATCGCTTTTTTAAAGGAAGGTTTAAATTACTTACGTGAAAAATTATTTAATATCAATACCGAACAATTAAAATTAAAACGTGAGCGCGAAAAATTAGAAGCGAAGAAAGTTGCTTTAAATGAGCGATTAACAAACGTGAGCAACGAATTAGCAAACCAAAGTAATACGGGTGAAGTGGAGAAAGTAGATTACCGTATTTTAATTCATATCATTGCCGACCAAGCTACACAAGCAATCGTCAATTTAAATTATTACATCACTAATGCAGGGTGGGTACCTTCTTATGATTTACGTGCCATCTCAAACGAACAAAATGTAAAGTTAACTTATAAAGCACAAATACATCAAGAGTCAGGTATTGATTGGGGATCGGTGAGGTTGATTTTATCAACCGCTAATCCAAATCGCTCGTATAATTTGCCTGAATTGTCGCCATGGTATTTAGGACAAACAAATTATAATTACAAAAATAAATCATTAAGCTATAATACCATGCCTTCCGCTCAATCAAACGATGCAATGGAAAAATTAGATAAAAAAGCGGATGCAAATTATGATTACGAACAAGTGGCAGGAAATGCCGCAAACTTTACAACGGTAAGTGAAAATGTAATAGAAACAGAATACGAAATCAAATTAAACTATAATATTCCTTGCGATGGAAAAGAACATTTTGCGGCTATATTGGTTAAAGATTTAAAAACTTTTTATCGCTATAAAGCTATTCCTAAATTAAATTCAAATGTGTATTTAACTGCTGTATTACCCGATTGGGAAGACGCTATTACCATGAGCGGAGAAGCGTCTATTTATTTTGATGGGTCGTTTGTTGGCTCTACTAGCTTGGCTCCCGGGGGAACAGAAGACACCATGCAATTATCGTTAGGCATTGATAAGAACATTGCGATTAAACGTCAAAAAATAAAAGATAAATGTTCCGAAAAAATATTAGATAATGATATTGTTCATTTATATACGTTTGAAATTACGGTAAAAAATTCGCGTGCCAATAAAATAGAAATAGAAGTAGAAGATCAATTACCATTAGCTCAGGATAAAACAGTTACTATTGAACGTAAAGAATTATCAGGTGCTAAATACGATGAAGTTACTGGCTTATTAAAGTGGCGTTCAACGATATCTGCCAAAGACAATAAGAAATTAACGCTCACCTATCAAATTAAAGCGCCAAAATATTTGAGTGTAGCTGTTAATTAATAGTTGTTCCTTTTTAAACATAAAACAAAACGAGTCATCTTTAAGTTGAAGACTCGTTTTGTTTTGTGACAATTTTAAATACTTTTGTTTGAAAACAGAAAAGCTTTTAACTCATCATTAATGAATCATACATCATTAGATTTTATAAAAAATTATTTTACGCAAGAAAAAATAGAAAGTGTATTCTTTATTTTGATAGGATTAGTGGCTATTTCCTTCGCTCTCATTAATTTGTTTATTATTAAATATTCGTTTTACAAAGGCTTAGCTTATCCTTTGTTAATGATAGGTTTAATTCAAATAGGAGTAGGTACAAGAAGTTATAGTCGTTCTTCAAAAGATATGATACGGGTTGAACATTTTGTTAAAATGGATACGCAAAAAATTCACACGGAAGAAATACCAAGGATGGAAGCGGCGATTGAAAATTTCTTTTTGTACAAATGGATTGAAATAGCGACACTCCTAAGTGGTATTGTTTTGTTTTTTTATTGCAAAAATTCTCTTCATGTTTTTTGGAAAGGTATTGGGCTGGGCTTGGTCATTCAAGCTACCTTGATGATATCGTTAGATAGTGTTGCCGGAAAAAGATCAATCATTTATTTGAAACAGTTGCACGTAAGCACTAAAATTTAATTTCATCATGCTTTAAATCTTACATGTTTTGGAAAGTATAGTTAATGATATTTTTTACACATTTTGATTATTCTTTGTATTAATTCCGTAACTTTAGCTTGAAAACAGGTTTGTTTCATCGCTCTTTATTATTAAGGGAGGAAAGTCCGGGCAACGCAGAGCAATTTGCCATTTGAAAGAATGGGTATGTTTTTAGAAATAAAAATATAACAGATAGTGTCACAGAAAGCCAAGTAGCCATGAGTAATCAGGGTCATAGTGAAAATGTGAGGTAAGAGCTCACATGTATAGTTAGTGATAATTATATAGGATAAACCTCTTATGTTGTAAGGCCATGTAAACTCTCATTTTATGGCTGCTCGTCATAATAACGTAAGTTATATGAGAGAGGGTAGGCTGCATAGATAAATGATGAAAGTTCCTTAGGGAAAACAGAACCCGGCTTATAGAACCTGTTTTTATTTTAAAATACTAAATATGCTTAAACGCTACTTGTACATATTTTTATTGCTAGTTACTGCAAAACAGATTACGGCTCAATGCCCACAGATTTATGATTACCTGGGTAATTTAGTTACCAAGCCTTATTTTATAGATTGCCAGGGAACGGGTGTTTATAATATGAATGTTTCTTCAAATACAGGCTGGGGTGCATATATTATTAATTGGGGAGATGGAACTTCCAATTCTGTTGGAGGGGTTTATACAGCAAATTCGTTAATAAACCATGTGTATAATTCTGCTACACCTGATACGTTTCAAATAACGATTATTACTTCTGCCCCTAATTGCACCATCACTGGAATTGCAGTAATGGAAAAACCAGTTAATGCGTCAATACAAATTCCAATTGGAGGAGTTACAACAGCTTGTGCACCGCGTTCTTTATTATTTACAAACTCCAGTACAGATGTATCTCAAACAACTGTATTTACCTGGAATTTCGGAGATGGCTCTCCTGTTCAAACATTTAATTACACGAATGCAGGACAAACAGTATCCCACATGTATCTTCAAGGAACGGTTAATTGCCAAACAGCCGTGACGTTATCCGCTAAAAATTATTGTACAACGATTCCAACTATAGCAAATTTTAATCCCATACAAATTTATGATATTGATAATGCGAATATCACTCCAAGCGCTTTTGTTAAATGTTGGCCAGACAATACGTTTTCTTTTACTAATTCTACTAATAGAAATTGTGTGCCACAGGGTAATACGTTTCAAAGGCAAGAGCGATGGCATTTTGGTAACTACTGGGGATTGGGTCATGACTCGATAGTTGGCTGGAAACCTTGGCCACCATCGGCTCCCATGACAATTACATATCCTTCGGTAGGAGGTTACAATGTTATACTAGAAGATAGTAATTTATGTGGCATTAATACTAAAACAATTACTGTAATCATTGTTAATC
>JAYVDU010000069.1:0-6746 GCA_043749245.1 Bacteroidota bacterium
ATTCCTTTGTTTTATAAATATTTTACATCATAAGAAATTCACCACAGAGGCACTAAGAGTAAAGACAACATCATTCTTTGCATTGTGTTTTGATTTATTATAAAAACTCTATTATCTCTGTAACTCTGTGGTAAATAAAAAAAACATAGCAATTATTGGCGGAGGCCCTGCGTCGTTAATGCTTGCCTGTAGCCTTGATAAGAGTAAGTACAACATTTCTATTTACGAGAAAAATTCAGCTTTAGGGCGCAAGTTTTTAGTTGCTGGCAAAGGCGGATTTAATTTAACGCATTCCGAAGAACTTGATGCATTTACAAATCGGTATCACCCAAAAGAATTCATTGCACCATTTTTAAAACAATTTACAAATAGCGATTTCCGAAATTGGTTAGCCTCTATAGGCATTGAAACTTACGTTGGAACAAGCAAACGCGTATTTCCCAAAAAAGGAATAAAACCAATAGACGTATTACAGGCGATTGAAAAACAAATGTTACAAAATCAAATTATCATTCGCTACAACCATGCATGGAAAGGTTGGCATAAGGATGAATTAGTTTTTGAAAACAAACAAACTACCATCAACATAAAATCTGATATAACTGTGTTTGCCCTCGGAGGTGGCAGTTGGAAAGTAACTGGTAGCGAGGGCAACTGGTTAGATTATTTTACAGAAAAACATATTGCTACACTTCCTTTTGTACCATCCAATTGCGCATACAAAATAAATTGGGATGCATCTTTAATAAATCTAATAGAAGGACAAGCACTCAAAAATTGTGAATTTACCTGTGGTACTATTAATAAAAAAGGTGAGGCAGTCTTAACTCAATTTGGCATAGAGGGTAGTGGCATATACTCCCTGAGTAAGCCCATTAGAGAGCAACTCCTCTCAGAAAAAAAAGCAACAATTATCATTGATTTTAAACCTGATTTAAGTGAAGAAGAAATTAAAAATCGTTTACAAGACCATACACGGTTATCAATTAAAGAAATTTTAGAAAAGAAATTGAATGTAACAAACACACAAATTCAACTCTTAAAACAGGCTACCAATAAAGAGCAATACCATTCGCCAGACTATTTAAGTAAGCTTATTAAAGCGTACCCCCTACTCTTGACTGATTTTGCACCTATAGATGAAGCGATTTCCACCGCTGGAGGACTAGCATTAACAGAAGTTAACGAGCATTTAGAATTAAACAAATTACCACATCATTACTGCTTAGGCGAAATGCTTGATTGGGATGCGCCCACAGGCGGATATTTATTACAAGCCTGTTTTAGCATGGGATATAGCTTAGCAAGGCATTTGAATACGATTTGAAAAATGAATATATTTATAAAAAATAAGGTGGGGAAAATTAGAGGAATATACAATACTGTGTGCTACCTATAATAAAAATCATCATATTAGTAAGTCAGGTGCAATTTAGAAATGAGAAAAATAGCTTACATAGAAAATTATTCAGGCAATTTCAAAAAGGTTATGCTTTATGACGATGGCGACAATGTTTATGTATTCTGCTTTGACTGTATTATAGACGCAAGCTCAGTTACTGACTATTGTTTTTCGACTCTTAATGAGGCGGAGGAATATTGTGTGGACAACTACTCTATTATTAATGACAACTGGGTTTATATTGCAGACCCTCAACAGGGTTATCAAGACGACTGCATTATTCCAACACGCGTAAAGAATAGAGAATCTGGAAATCCACAATGGGGAAACTTTGAAGTATATTTGGATGGTAAATGGATTGACAAATATCCCGTTGATAAAGAATCGAGTTTTGGTGGAATGACTGTTATGGAAAGACTTTATGAAAGTGGACTTATAATTGAATTTGACACCGCTAAAAAAACTGACAAACAAAAAGCAATTAAAATTTTAGATGTGCTGCAAGTTGACAAGACATCAATACTCAAAATTGTTTGACACAAAGTATTACCTAAACAGCTAAGGCGTCGTTGCTTTTGCAGAACGGACAACGACGCCTCCGTTTGAAGGAATCTTTTTATGTGTTAAAAATTTGTTATGTGATTTGCGTCTTAATAATTTGAAGAATTTGTTTTTTACAAAGTGAATTATATTTAAAATTTTAAATCTATTTTAAGTAAAAAACTGTTATTGTTTTTATTATGTTTATTTGCTTTAGTAATTGTAAAAATTAAACTTTAATTGTAAATATTACTCTAAAATTATCTTTTTGGTAATAATTCCATTGTTAGATTTTACTTTTACCAGGTATATACCACGCGCATAGTGTTCAGTATTTATTGGGTAAATTGATGTATTTATTTGAGTTTCATACATAACTTGCCCAAACATATTTTCGATTATGACTGTCGCAGATTTTTGAATCCCTGATAAAAGTTCAAGTGTTAATAGGCCATGAGCAGGATTTGGATATAGCTTCACAGCATACTCATTTTCTAAATTATTAATGCCAACCGTATTTACAGTGATCTCAATTAAATTTGCCGTTGGAGAACTTCCATTTGCTCCAGCAAAATCCAGTTTTTTGGTGTAGATGAATGTAGTAGGATCATATTGAAACAAAATACCTTTAAAATTTGTTCCACCTCCATAAGTCATTCCATATAATTTCCCATCATTGGCCTGCAATAATGAGCCATAGGTATTTAGTCCTGTTGATCCTGTAAAATCAAGTTTTTTAGTGTCAATGGAAGTAACAGGATTAAATTGAAACAATATTCCCATATTATATGTTCCACCTGAATAAGTCATTCCATAAATTTGTCCATCACTTGCCTGCATTAATGAACCAGAAGGATGTTGTCCATATATTCCACCTTTAAAATCAAGTTTTTTGATGAAAGAGGAAGTGGCAGGATCGTATTGAAACAAAATACCTAAATTGAAAGTTCCACCACTATAACACATCCCATATATTGTTCCGTCGTTTGCCTGCATTAGAGATCCATAAGGATTACTTCCATTTGTTGTACCTGTAAAATCAAGCTTTTTGGTATAGATGGAAGTGGCAGGGTCATATTGAAACAATGTCCCCATATTATTTGTTCCTCCAGTTGAAGTCATTCCATATAATTTCCCATCGTTTGCTTGTAATAAATAGCCTTGGGGATTTGCACCTTTTGTTGTACCATTAAAATCAAGTTTTTTAGTATATGTGGAAGTTATAGGTTCATATTGAAATAACACTCCAAAATTATATGTTCCGCCTCCATTAGTCATTCCGTATAATTTTCCATTACTTGCCTGGATTAAGGAGCCATAAGGATTTTGCCCATTTGATGTGCCAGAAAAATCAACTTTTTTAGTATACGTCGAGTTAGAAGGTTCGTATTGAAATAAAACTCCCATACTATTTGCTCCGCCTTGAGAAGTCATACCATATAATTTCCCATCGTTTGCTTGAATTAGTGAACCAGAAGGTTGACATCCATTTGTTGCACCTGCAAAATCAATATTTTTGGTATAAGTGGAAGTGCCTGGGTCGTATTGGAACAAAACTCCCATATTATTTGCTCCGCCATTATAAGTCACTCCATACAATTTCCCATCGCTAGCCTGCATTAATGAGCCTTTTGGATTACTTCCATTTATTGTGCCTGCAAAATCAAGTTTTTTGTTAAAGGAAGAAGTGGCTGGGTCATATTGAAACAAGACTCCCATCCCAGTTGCTCCGCCATTATTAGTCACTCCATACAATTTCCCATCGCTAGCCTGTATTAAGGAACCACAAGGATAACTTCCATTTGTTGCGCCTGAAAAATCAATATTTTTGGTATAGGTGGAAGTGCCAGGGTCGTATTGAAACAAAACTCCCTTACTATTTGTTCCACCGTAAATAGTCATTCCATACAATTTTCCATCGTTTGCCTGAATTAATGAGCCACTTGGATTACTTCCATTAGTTACGCCTGCAAAATCAAGTTTTTTTGTATATGCAGCAGTGGCAGGATCGTATTGAAACAAAACTCCCATACTATTTGTCCCGCCATAATCAGTCATTCCATATAATTTTCCATCGTTTGCTTGCATTAATGAGCCAGAAGGTTGATTTCCATTTGTTGCACCTGCAAAATCAAGAATTTTGGTGCAGTTGGAAGTGGCTGGGTCATATTGAAACAAAACGCCCATACTATTTGCTCCACCTTGAGAAGTCATACCATATAATTTCCCATCGTTTGCCTGCATTAGTGAGCCAGTAGGATAACTTCCATTTATTATGCCTGAAAAATCAATTTTTTTGGTATAGGTGGAAGCGTTTGGGTCATATTGAAACAAGACTCCCATACCAGTTGCTCCGCCATTATCTGTCATTCCATACAATTTCCCATCGCTTGCTTGTATTAATGAACCAGTAGGGTGACTTCCATTTGTTGCGCCTGCAAAATCAAGCTTTTTGGTGCAGGTGGAGGTGGTAGGGTCGAATTGAAATAAAACTCCTATACCATTTGCTCCGCCTCCAAAAGTCATTCCATACAATTGACCATCGCTTGCCTGAGTTAATTGGGTATATTGTGGATTAGCACCTTCATTTTGAACAACAAAATTGTATTCCACACTTTGGTTATTACCAGAACTATCAGTTTTAAAAATAGTGCCTGCTCCGTATTGCCCACCTGCTGAGGTCATGCCCCAAAGTTGTTTGACTTGAGTTTGTGCCTTACACAATGGGGTGATCCAAAATATAGAAATAAAAGTTAATATAACTGCCTTGGCAAAAAATAGTGTTAGTTTCATAATGTTGTTATTAGTAATTGTTATTCTATTATAAATATATCGATTTTAATTAATTTAATAGTTTTTAATGATATTCATTTTATTTATTTTGAACACTACCGTTAAAGGGATTTTTAGCACATACTAAACGAATATTATTATTTTAAATGAATGGGATAATAGCATAAAACTGCTAGGCTTTGATAAAGGTTGTAGCAATAGAAACAGCTGTTTGATGTATAAAAACAGAGCAAGCCTCACCCCAACCCTCTCCAAAGGAGAGGGAGTTAGAACGGAGATTAATTGGAATAACTATTCCATGAACGAAAATAGAGTGTATACTCATTGGATGAAAGCATAAAGGTGTATTAAACCTTCATAAGGTTATTAAATGAAACCATAAACTCATTGAATGGAAGCATAAAGGTGTTTCATGCTTTCATAAGGTTATTGGATGAAACCATAAACTCATTAAATGGAAGCATAAAGGTACTTCATGCCTTCATAAGGTTATTGGATGAAACCATAAGATTACTGAAACCTTTGTTTGATGAATGAGATGAAACCATAAGCTCATTAAATGGAAGAAAAAAGGTACTTCATGCTTTTATAAGGTTACTGGATGAAACCATAAGCTTATTGCATGGAAGCATTAAGGTGTTTTATGATTCCATGACATACTTGGATAAAGCCATAAGGTTATCGAAACCTTTGATTAATGAACGTAATCTAACCATAAGCTCATTGGATGTTAGCATAAAAGTATTTCGTGTTTTCATAAGGTTATTGGATGAAACCATAAGGCTATCGAACCCTTTATTTAATGAATTAGAGCAGAGATTAGATATTTTACCACTTACCTTATAAATTTTCCGCTTTTGTAGTTGCTATTTGTTACCCCATATTTTTAATTAAATTTGGACATAATTTTATCAAACTATGAAGTATATACTATTTAGTGTTTTATTTATTGGACTTACTCAAACTCATTTTGCTCAAAGCAGCAGTGAGTGGGATTTGCAAAAGTGTATTGACCAAGCGCAAAAGCACAATATTTCCCTTAAACAATCGGAAATAACCACACAAATAAATAAAAACAATTCTGTTCAAAGCGAAGCTGCTATTTTGCCTACGCTAAATGCCTTCGGACAACATAATTACAACTTCGGTAAAACAATTGATAGATATACCAATACCTTTGCTAACTCTCAGGTATTATCTCAAAATTTTTATTTATCAAGTAATGTGGTTCTTTGGTCGGGATTAGCGCAGTACAATAATATTAAAGCAACTCGATACCAATACTTAGCAAGCACCGAAAATTATATGCAACAAAGAAATGACTTAGCATTAAACGTTGCTACTTCTTATATCAATGTTATTTTTTCGGATGAAATTTTACTAATCGCTAAAGCCTCTTATAAATTAACACAAGAACAATTGGCTCGTACTGAAAAGTTAGCAGAAGCTGGTACTATAGCCAAAAGCGCTGTTTACGATATCAAAGCACAATTAGCAAATGATGATGTAACGGTTACCAATGCCGATAATAATTATCAAATTGCTATGTTGACCTTAAAACAGATATTGAATATAGATACCTTAAACAGTTTTGCCATTACTCGCCCCAATGTGGATATTTTGAATAATGAATTAGCCTTAACGTCTGTTCAAAATATTTATGAAACAGCGCTTAAAAATCAACACTCTATAAAAAGCGCTAATTATAATTTGTTAGCTTCGGAAAGAACGTTAAATGTAGCGAGAGGCAAAGTAAGTCCAACATTAAGCGCTACAGGCTCTATAGGTACTGGTACTTCTGAATTAAACAAGCGAATTGTAAGTTCTAGTATTGTTGGCGTTACGCCGGTAGCAGCTACCTTAGATGGAGCAACGGTTGTTTATCAACCACAATATTCGTTTGTAACAGAGAAAAAACCATTTGCCGATCAATTTAGCGAAAACGTAAATAAGAGTATTGGTTTTACATTAAATGTGCCTTTGTTTAATGGCTTACAAACTTATACTGGTG
>JAYVDU010000070.1:0-1948 GCA_043749245.1 Bacteroidota bacterium
GAGCTATCAAGGCCTCCGCTCAAACATGAGCCAACTTCAACGTCACTTCTTAATCGTAATTTAACCGCAGTAATTAATTTTTGCTCTATCAAATCAATAATTTCTGATTCACTTTTTTGTTGTAATGATGTATTGGGTAATGTATAATACTGTTTAATGTCAAGGTGATGTGAAGATAAATCATAAACAATATAATGAGCAGGCTTTAATTCATAGATGCCTTTAAATAAACTTTGCGCATCAGTTTCTAAATTAGCATTTAGCAGATAATCTAGTTGTTGCGCTTCATTTACTTCAAAGAGAATTAAGTTTGATTTGATGAAAGCCTTGTATTCACTGGCAAATGCAAATACTTGATTGGTATTAATATAATAAAATGGTTTTACACCAACCCTATCTCTAACACAAAACAATTGGTTATTTTTTTTATCAAATAATGTAAAAGCAAACATGCCATTGAATCGTTGCAAGCAGTTCACGCCCCATGCTTTATAGGCTTCAATCAATACTTCCGAATCTGTTTGTGTTATAAATTGATGGCCTTTATGTTTTAACTCTTCACGTAATTCGATGTAATTATAAATCTCTCCATTAAATGTTAACCAGTAATCCCCTGTTATATCGCACATAGGTTGGTGCCCACCTTCGGATAAATCAATAATAGATAGACGACGGTGCGCTAAAGCGAAAGAATAATTTTCATCAAGCTCATTTATAAAAACGGATGGGTTATATATAAATGATTTACTTTCTTTATTTACAGGAGGTGTTTCATTTGAGTATACGGGAACACTTATTTTATTCGAGAAAAATGCAAAGCCCTCTCCATCTGGTCCACGGTGTTTAATGCTTTGAGACATAGCAAAAACAGCATCTTTAAGAGATACTGAATTATTTTTAGATACTATGCCTGCTATGCCACACATGTTTTTTAGTTGTTAATATTGAGTTTTTAGTTTTAAATATTTTGTTTTTTATAAAAATTAATTAAGATTTATATTAAACATTTAAAGCTAAACATTTAACATTGTTTTATATACTTCAATCCATTTTTGTTGTTCTGCAGCAAAGCTATCGTTATGCCATATAGAAACAAATTCTCCGCCATTATTTTTTACTTCTTGCATTAATTCATTAATACATTCGTTAGCTTGAGTAGGCGATAATTTATTATAATCTCTTAAAGTGCCTTCCATTACAGTACTTGGATGAATGGTTAAATTAGTGGATTCGTTTTTTTGTAAATCAAACCACTTGTAAGGTACACACAAGCCTGTTCTAAAACCTGGTTGCGACGCATATATCATGGTATAATCATCCGTAATTCCAGCATTTATAAAAGCTCTGTAAGTTTCCGGAAAATTAATTCGTAAAAAATGACAGCGCGCCGTAGTTACTTTTTTTTCTATAATATTTTCTAAACGTTTTTTTTCTATACCTATTTTTTCAAGGTTATTAAAAGATTCGTATGAAGGATGTAAGCCCATAGAATGCTTTAAGGATAAGCTTTTCAGTAAAGATCGAAATCCTTTATTTTGATAATGTGGGTTTTTATCATAATCAGAATAATCACCAATCAATACAAAATAATGCAAGGCTGTTTTCGATTCTTCACTTAATGAATGAATGAAATCAAAGGTATTATATGGATCATTGTTAGTGTTGATGTTGCTTTTAATGCGATTGGTAATTCGATTAAATTTAAAATACGTGATGTCTTTTAATAGCCCGCCGACATTACGTTTTAAGCCTTTATTTGCATAAGCAAAAGCATTATCAATATCGATGGTAGATAAAAAGTTAAATGTCCGTTGTTTAAATTCTAATTGCGGAAAGTGTTGCTTGAGTTTGGTAGCAAAATCTTGAATAAGAATATGTAAAAATGGTTTATTTAAAATTTTATATTTAAACGATAATCCCTGTTCGGCCTGAAAACGTTGATGTTTAT
>JAYVDU010000071.1:0-6745 GCA_043749245.1 Bacteroidota bacterium
TTATAGGCGCGTGATTGACGGTAACGCCTAATTCTTGTATAAAATAATCGCGCATCCACAAATCATGATTACCCGTAAAAAAATGAACTTTAATGCCACTGTCTGTAAGCTCAGCTATTTTGCCTAACAAGCGTGTTTGCCCTTTTGGGATTGTGTATTTATATTCCCACCAAAAATCAAAAATATCTCCTACCAAATATATTTCTTCTGCATCCGTTTTAATAGAATCCAGCCAACGTACAATTTTTTTTTCGCGCGCTAAACTCAGTTCAAAGGTTGGTACACCCAAATGAAAATCAGAAGCAAAATATATTTTTTTGTTAGCCTGCATTAAAAGAAACTATTTGTGATGAGTGTTTTCGGTTTGATGTTATGCAAATTTAAGGTAAATCTTATGGTATCAAAAAAACCTTTGTTGTTTGCCAATAACGCATTTTTAATATCCGTGTTATAAAAAACCGGAATATAAATATCAAAAATATTTTTCCATATACAGATATTAACTCCTGCATCAAACAGTATACGGTCTTTTAAGAGGCTCTCGCTATATTCGCTTGTACCCAAATCAACAAATAATTTAAGAGGAAGCTTCCCAACTTTGGGTGATTTAATATTTAAAGCAACTATCCATTTAGATGTTTGCCCTAAGGGTGTCCAAACTTTAAAAGCTCCGTCAGTCTCTGTAAACTGAGCAAATCCGATACCGTCATTTTCATTTCTACCAACATAATTATAATCAAACAAATAATCTTGATAGCCATTTAAACCACTCATACGAAAACGATACGCTCCTTTATTAACATCACTACCATATACAAAAGCACCGGCAAACAATCGTATATCCAAACTATTTTTATGTTTAAATGTTATAGCATAATTTAACTCCGCACTTAGTTTGCCAAACAAATCATTGTGCTGAAAATTGACATTAACCTTAAAAGGATTGATTATTCTATTGTTTTGAAGTGTATAATAGAAATTATTAATAATAGTTGGACTATTTGTTTTGGAGAAAGATGCCGACGTTGAATCAAAATGATATTTCACCTTATCCACAAATAAATTGGTATTTGTATAACCAATATGCTGAGTAATATTACTACGTGGGTTTTGTTTTTTAAGTTCAAAATCAAGTGTAGCAGATACTTTGTAATAATTTAAATTGAAGGATTTATTATTTGTACCATAAGCATCGTTAAATGGTTTTGCATCAATATAATTTTGCGAAAATGATTTAGCTTTAGCTATAAATGTAATTTGTTGCAACACCTTATTATTTTGTGTAAAGTTTATTGTTAAATCTGTGAAGCCCACGGGAGTCTTACTACCAAAGGCATACATAGGCGCTAATGTAAATTCTACTTTTTTTTGTAAGAAGCTATAATTATAAAATGCGCAACCTAACATAAATTTATTGTATTGGTTGTAACCTACTATTGGTAAATAATTTATTTGATTGTATTTTGGATCATCTATTTTTCCTACAAAATTTAATTGGTAACGTTCCATTTTTTTGAACAATCCTTTGGTACGCATTCTGTTATTTTTACGATTAATATCTGGCATATAATTATCGCCATCAATTCTAAATTCATCCACTGTGGAAGCTGGAAATTCAAATACGCGTTTACCGTAAAATCCGTTGTACCAAACCGTTCCAACCAATTGTCCGTTTTTGTAACCTGATACAGAAACCGGACTTAAAATATCACTTTTATTTTTAACCAAAACCGCGTGGCTATGGTCTACTAATTCTTTATGATTTACTATTTTATAATCAATTTTTTTATTTGTCTGCAATAACTCTTCTTCAAACCAATGTAAATCTGTATTTAAGTAATAGGACAATGTTTTAATTAAATCAGTAGGATTAGGGTGTTTAAATTTCCATTGTTCGTAATAAAATTTCATGGCTTCATCAAACTTATCTTTTCCTAAATAATTCATTAAATAATCAAATACTAAAGCGGATTTACTATATGCAATTGCTCCATAATTAAATTTTGTAAATTGAGAAGCCTCTGTTTCTATGGGCTGGTCAAGGTTTTTATGAGCAGCTAATAAATACGCAAATTCATATTCTGCTTTATGATTAAATTTATTTAACCCAAAAAATTTAAACGTGCTATCTTTGTCTAACAGACTCGTTAATTTTAATTCAGGATATTTTGTGCGGATATAACGCATTTCATAAAATGAATTTAGTCCTTCATCTAAAAATGGATAATCTCTTTCGTTATTTCCTAAAATGCCATAAAACCAATTATGTCCTACTTCATGCACGATGATTGTTTCTAAAGTAAAGGCATTACTACTTTCACCAATGATGGTAATATTTGGGTATTCCATGCCTCCACCGGCACTAATTGTCCCATCAATAGCGGTGACGTGATTGTATGGGTAATCGCCATTTAATGAAGAATAAAAAGACGTTGCGTCATTAATATACTCTATAGATTTAGCCCATAATTTTGGTTCACTATTGGTAAAAAAAGCCCATGAATCAATTAAACTCCCTGTTTTGCGTAAAAGAACTTCGCCTTTGAGAACATGAAACCGTTTATCCGCAAACCATGCAAAATCATGTATACGATATTGCTTAAAGCGAATAGTTTTATACTCTTTACTGGATGTGGGAAAAGAATTGTCAGAAGAAAAACTGGAGTCGGCAATCATTTTAACTGTTTCGGCTACTTTAGATAAAAGCCATTCCTCCTCTTCTGATTCGTCAATTCTATCGCCTGTTGCAGCTAATACATAATTTTTAGGCAAAGTAATATTCACATCAAAGGATCCAAATTCGCTGTAAAATTCACCTTGATTTAAATAAGGCATTGGATGCCATCCTTCTTTATCAAACACTGCCGGCTTAGGATACCATTGTGTAATAGCATAAGCCTGACCAATATGGCCTAACCTTGAAATTTTAGCAGAAGGAAGTTTAACATGGAAAGGCGTGGAAATAATAATGGTATCAAGTGACTTGAGCGGTGTATTCAAATATAATTTACAAATATCAATGTGCTCGGCATCATACTCCCACTTAATTGCTTTACCATTAACTAAAAAATTTAAACTATCGATGTATCCTAAATCTTCGGGTTTAGCAAAATACATTTCTGTTTCTCTGTTATCCAGCATTTCTTTAGCTAAGGCTGTTTCATTGTTTTTATAGGCATTTGGCCATAAATGAAAATAAATAAACGAAAGGGATGTACTTGATTTATTGATATATTCAATTTTTTCAAAAGCTGATAAATCGTGTGCCACATCATTAAGTGTTACATCAATTTTATAATTAACCACTTGCTGAAAATAATTTTGTTGAGAGAAGTTGTTAAATGAAATCAAACATAAAAACAAAAACACTATTCCATTTTTAACACAGAAGCATTGAGGTTTAGAGTTCACTGAGTTTATATTTAATATTGGTTTATATGCTCCTCTTTCCTTTAGAAAGGAGTTGAAGGTGAGGCTCTTTAATTACTTTAAAACTTCTGCTAATTTAGCATCTAGCTCAGCACCTCTTAAATCGGTTGCCAAAATTTTCCCTTCTTTATCTATTAACACTGTGAAAGGAATAGACTGTACTGCATAAATTTTAACAGCATCGCTTTCCCAAAATTTAAGATCACTTACTTGAGGCCATGTTAAGCCTTCTTTGGAGATTGCTTCAATCCATGCATCGCGCTCTTTATCTAACGATACGCCATAAATTTCAAACCCTTTGCTTTTATATTTTTCGTAGCAACGTTTTACGTTTGGTAATTCTTTACGACAAGGCCCGCACCAGCTAGCCCAAAAATCAATTAACACCACTTTGCCTCTTAAATTCGATAATGCTAAATCTTTACCGTTAGGCATTGGCAACATTAACTCTGGAGCTTCTGCCCCAACTTTAATAGCTTGCCCTTTGCTAAGTGTCATTTCGGTTTGTTGTACCATCCCATGAAAAGATTTCACATCATTATTGTTCGGATATTTTTCTGTTAATCCCTTATCCAAGGCATGATAGGTATCTAAAAAAGATTCCGGACTTAATTGCTGCACGGCCATAATAGATGCAAATGATTGTGGATTTTCTTTTATTTTTTTTGATAACACACCATCATACACTGCCATCATCTCTTCGTAAGGCTTTTGCAATGACTTAGAAAGAGATACAATTTTCAAAGAATCTTCTTTACTTAATCGTTCTTTTTTTGTTATGACTCTAATTTTCATAACAGAATCGTTAATGATATTTCCCAAAGAATCGGTGCGGTGTTTTTGACCTTGAGCTAACGAGTTATATTCTAAATACAATTTAGTATCAGGCGAACCTTCTGCTTTATATGTATTTCCAAGATCGCGCGCATCTCCAGTAATTACTACTTTTTGTGAAGAATCTAAAACCAGCATCGCAAAATTAGAAGCATTAATTCGTAAACGGTAAAAGCCAACTGATGGCAAATAATGGTTCATTTTAAAATCGCCTTTTTCGCCTATAACAGCGCTATCAATAACATTAGCTCCTTGCTGACCAAGTTTTTCTAAATAAATAGACTCGCCTTTCGTATTTGTTAAATTACCGATTATTTCAAAACTCGATGCACTCTTGTTTGTGTTATCGCAAGCATAAAGCCCTGTAAGTGCTATTGCAGCTATGATTAGTTTTTTCATTATTATATTAATATAAGATTCAAATATCTTATTTATTTTGGGATTAACAATAAAGTAAGAGTTTAAGATATAGGTTGTTAGTTTTTGGATGCAGAACAAATTGAGAATTTGATTAATCAAATAACTTAATTCAAAAAACAAATAACTATTTTGTTAATTAAGCTTGGCAGGCAAAACCATAATAAATTCAGGTATCTGCACCTTAAACTCTGTTTTATCAACTAACTTCAACATGGTGTAATAGCCACTCATTTTGCCAATTTCAGTACTAAAATCACAGCCACTGTTGTATGAATATGTTTCTCCAGGTTCAAGACTTGGAGTTTCTCCAACCACACCTTCGCCGTTTACTTCTCTCGTTTGACCATGTCCATCTATGATATCCCAATGTCTGCTCAGTAATTTTACGGTGTATTCGCTTTTATTGGTGATCGTCACTTCATACACAAAAAAATAATGATTGCTCTTGGGGCTTGACTGTGGCGCATAATAACGGGTTTGTACCGAAATTTGTATACCATGTGTTATGATCGAGTTCATAAATGTAAATTTACTATAAAACTTAACGAAATATATACTTTAAAAATCAGTTATCAAAATAAATTTATTAAAATAAATTACTGATTATCAATGACTTAAAAATATTTTTTTATTTTAAGTTTCCGTAAAAAAGTCCTCTCAAAATAACTTATATTTGTAGCCCGATTTTTAATTGAGGTAAAAATAGGGAATAATTATTTTAAACTAACCGCTTTGGTAGCCTCATTATACCAAATACAATTATTAAATAAATGGCAGACAAAAATGCAACAGTTGGGAATCCGGATTTTGACTGGAATTCAATTGGAAAGAAAAACGACAATTACTCATCAGACGAACGTGTAGCGTTAGATGAAATGTATGGTAAATCATTAAGCACTATTGCTGATGCACAAACTATGCAAGGAACTGTAGTATCTAAGAACTCACGCGAGGTGGTTGTAAACATTGGTTACAAATCGGATGGTGTAGTTTCTTTATCAGAATTCCGTTACAATCCTGATTTAAAAATCGGTGATTCTATCGAAGTTTTTATTGAAAAAGCTGAAGATATAAATGGTCAGTTAGTTTTATCTCACAAAAAGGCTCGCGCTGGTAAATCTTGGGATAGAGTTAATGAGGCTCTTAATACAGACGAAATTATTAAAGGTTTTGTTAAGTGTCGTACTAAAGGTGGTTTAATCGTTGATGTATTTGGTATTGAAGCATTCTTACCAGGTTCTCAAATTGATGTGAAACCTATCCGTGATTACGATGTATACGTTGGTAAAACAATGGAATTTAAAGTTGTGAAAATCAACAACGAATTTAAAAATGTTGTAGTATCTCATAAAGCGTTAATTGAAGCAGAAATTGAATCTCAAAAACGTGATATTATCTCTAAATTAGAAAAAGGACAAGTATTAGAAGGTGTTGTAAAAAACATTACTTCTTATGGTGTGTTTATTGATTTAGGTGGTGTTGATGGATTAATCCACATTACTGATTTATCTTGGGGACGTATTAACCACCCAGAAGAAATCGTGAAATTAGACGAAAAAATTAACGTTGTAATCTTAGATTTTGATGATGATAAAAAACGTATTGCTTTAGGTTTAAAACAATTATCTGCTCATCCTTGGGAAGCTTTAAGTCCTGATATTAAAATTGGTGATAAAGTAAAAGGTAAAGTTGTTGTTTTAGCTGATTACGGTGCTTTTGTTGAAATTGCTCCGGGTGTAGAAGGCTTAATCCACGTTTCAGAAATGTCTTGGTCTCAGCATTTACGTTCAGCTCAAGAATTTTTAAAAGTAGGTGATGAAGTTGAAGCAGTTGTTTTAACCCTAGACCGCGAAGAGCGTAAAATGAGTTTAGGTGTTAAACAATTAACTCCTGATCCTTGGAATATCATTATTGATAAATATGCTAAAGGTTCTAAACATACAGGTACAGTGCGTAACTTCACTAACTTTGGTGTGTTTGTTGAATTAGAAGAAGGTGTTGATGGATTAGTTCACATCTCTGATTTATCTTGGAGCAAAAAAATCAAACATCCATCTGAGTT